>NZ_RZSG01000386.1:0-5574 GCF_003997725.1 Mesorhizobium sp. M4A.F.Ca.ET.050.02.1.1 | reverse complement strand
CCACATGAATGATCCCTATGTGCAGCGCTCGAAAGCGGACGGATTCAGATCCCGCGCTGCCTACAAACTGATCGAGATCGACGACAAGCACCATCTGCTGAAGCCGGGCATGAAGGTGATCGACCTCGGCGCCGCCCCCGGGGGCTGGTGCCAGGTGGCGGCCGCGCGGACGAAGTCGACGGCGGAGAACCCGCATGTCGTCGGCATCGACTATCTGGAAATGGACGCCGTGCCGGGCGCCCCGGTGCTGCTGATGGATTTCCTCGACCCCGAGGCGCCGCAGAAGCTGTCGGAGGCGCTTGGCGGCCAGCCGGACGTCGTCCTGTCGGACATGGCGGCGCCCACCACGGGCCATCGCCGCACCGATCACCTGCGCACCATGCATCTGTGCGAAGTGGCCGCCGATTTCGCGCTCTCGGTGTTGAAGCCCGGCGGGCACTTCCTCGCCAAGACTTTCCAGGGCGGTGCGGAGAACGAGCTGCTGTCTGTGTTGAAGCAGAACTTCCGCTCGGTCCACCACGTCAAGCCGCCGGCCTCCCGCGACGAGTCGGTGGAGCTCTATCTGCTGGCGAAGGATTTTAAGGGCTAGCGCCTTTCCCTTCTCTCCTTGTGGGAGAAGGTGGCTGCGCAGCGGCCGGATGAGGGGCAATCCGGCTTGGCAAAGACGGCGATCCGTGGCGCACCCCTCAATCGTCTCGGCGCTGCGCGCCGATCCACCTTCTCCCACAGGGGGAGAAGGAGAGGCGCTTCACTTCCCCGGCGACCTCGCCGGTTCCAGCGTCTTTGGTGTTGCCAGCCGGCCATGTCCGGACACCGCGTTGCCGGCATCGGACGCCAGCCGCATGAACGTCAGCGAAGCCACCGCCGACACCGCCGCCACGATGAAAAAGGCGACATGGAAGTCGCTGAGTGTCAGCGGCCCGCCATGAATCGACGTCGAGACTTCCAGGATACCGCCGGCCAGCGCCACGCCGAGCGCGATCGACAGCTGCTGGAACACCGCCGTGATCGGCGTTGCCTTGCTGGTATCTTCGGCCGACACCTCGGCATAGGAGAGCGCGTTGACGCCGGTGAAGAACATCGAGCGGATGAAGCCGCCAACCAGCAATATGACAAGCATCAGCGCATAGGGCGTTTCGGGGGTGAACAGCCCATAGATGGCGATCGACCCGGCCGCGATCAGCGAGCCCGAAATAAGCACCCGGCGGAAGCCGGCAAGCCTGAAGATCAGCGCGGTGACGAATTTCACGCCGATGGCGCCGATCGCCGAAACGAAGGTGATCATGCCCGACTGGAATGGTGTCAGCCCGAAGCCGATCTGGAACATCAGCGGCAAAAGGAACGGCACCGCGCCGATGCCGATGCGAAACAGCGAGCCCCCGAGCACCGAGGAGCGGAACACCTGGTTGCGGAACAGATCCAGCGCAAGCAGCGGATTTTCAGCGCGCCTGGCATGCAGAAGATAGAGCACGCCCGACACCAGCCCGACCGCCACGGTGATGAAGCCGGCGATCGGCGGCAAGGCCGGCAGGCTGACCACCGACAGGCCGAAAACGACGCCCGATGCCGCAAGCCCGCTCAGCACGAAGCCGGGGAAATCCAGCGGCGGCGTCTCGGCGGGCTCGGTCTCCGGCAGGAAGCGGGTGGCGAGCCAGATGCCGATAAGCCCGATTGGCACATTGATCAGGAAGATCCAGTGCCAGGTGAAGTAGGTGGTGATGAAGCCGCCGATCGGTGGACCGACGAGCGGTCCGACCAGGGCCGGCACGGTCAGCCAGGACATCGCCGCGACCAGCTCGCTCTTCGGCGTGGCGCGCACCAGCACCAGGCGGCCGACCGGAGTCATCATCGCGCCGCCGATACCTTGCAGGAAACGGGAGACGACAAAGGCCGGCAGTGAATTGGATATGGCGCAAGCGACGGAGCCGAGGATGAAGACGGCGATCGCGGCGCGAAAGACGTTCTTGGCGCCGAAGCGGTCGGCCATCCAGCCGCTGATCGGAATGAAGATCGCCAGCGACACCAGATAGGCGGTCAGCGCCAGCTTGAGCGCGATCGGGCTGGTGTGGATGTCGACGGCGATCGCCGGCAGCGACGTCGCGATCACGGTCGAATCCATGTTCTCCATGAAAAGTGCGACCGCCAGGATGAGCGGAATGATGCGGTTCAAGGGAACGCCCTGATTTGTCTTCACGAATCCGGAGCCTGGCTTGGGGGCGAGCCGGCATGCCCGGGCGGTTATCACGCATTGGCCCGAGTGTCGCATTAAATTGCTGTCACTTTTGCGCGACCGCAACCCCTGGTGGCCATATGTCATCGGCATCAGGGCAGTCGAGCCAATCAACGTTCCGACGCAACCCTAGATCAAAATGTAACAAGGGTGCCCGTCGAGTACCTGCTCGCGCCGGCGAAGAGATCGAGCATTCACCGGTTCTGATCGCTGTGCCGCCGCCACCCAAAAAGCGGGCAATTGCGATCAGGTCATGCGACCGCAGTCCTTCGTGGCCGCCATCAGGGCAACCCAGCACTTGCGATGACATGCAATCATCGTCTTTTCAATGTCATCGCGACGTGTTACCAGCCAGCGCCAATCCTGAAAGGGAAGAAACGAGTCGGCGCTGTCCATAACGGTCCAGCGCTTTTTTGTATTCCCCAGGCTTTTTCGTGTTCGAAGGACTGGCCATGGCAAAAATCATCGAAACGTCCACCGGCGCGCTGGCGCTGACCTTTGACGACGTGCTGCTGCAGCCCGGTCATTCCGAGGTCATGCCCGGCGAGACCGACATCCGCACCCGCATCGCCGGCGACATCGACCTCAACGTGCCGATCCTGTCGGCCGCCATGGACACCGTCACCGAGGCCCGGCTCGCTATCGCCATGGCCCAGGCCGGCGGCATCGGCGTCATCCACCGCAATTTCTCGCCAGCCGAGCAGGCAGAGCAGGTCCGCCAGGTGAAGAAGTTCGAATCCGGCATGGTGGTGAATCCCGTCACCATCGGTCCGGACGCCACGCTCGCCGACGCGCTGGCGCTGATGCGCACCTACTCGATTTCGGGCATTCCGGTGGTCGAGAACGGCGGCACCGGCGGCCATACGGTCGGCCGGCTGGTCGGCATCCTGACCAACCGAGACGTGCGTTTCGCTTCCGATCCCTCGCAGAAGGTCTATGAGTTGATGACCCGCGAGAACCTGATCACGGTGAAGGAGAATGTCGACCAGGATGAGGCCAAGCGGCTCTTGCACAAGCACCGCATCGAGAAGCTGGTCGTCGTCGACAGGAAGGGCAATTGCGTCGGCCTGATCACCGTCAAGGACATCGAGAAGTCGCAGCTCAACCCGCACGCCACCAAGGATGCGCAGGGACGGCTACGCGCCGCCGCCGCCACCAGCGTCGGCGATGACGGCTTCGAGCGTGCCGAACGCCTCATCGATGCCGGCGTCGATCTTCTGGTCATCGACACCGCGCACGGCCACTCGCAGCGCGTGCTGGACGCGGTGACCCGGGCGAAGAAGCTTTCGAATTCGGTGCGCATCCTGGCCGGCAACGTCGCCACTGCGGAAGGCACGCAGGCGCTGATCGACGCCGGCGCCGACGCCGTCAAGGTCGGCATCGGTCCAGGCTCGATCTGCACCACGCGAATCGTCGCCGGCGTCGGCGTGCCGCAGCTTTCGGCGATCATGTCGGCGGTCGAGACGGCGCACAAAAAGGGCGTGACGGTGATTGCCGACGGCGGCATCAAATATTCGGGCGATCTCGCCAAGGCGCTCGCCGCTGGCGCCGGCGCCGCCATGATCGGCTCGCTGCTGGCCGGCACCGACGAGAGCCCGGGCGAGGTCTATCTGCACCAGGGCCGCTCGTTTAAGGCCTATCGCGGCATGGGCTCGGTCGGCGCCATGGCGCGCGGCTCGGCCGATCGCTACTTCCAGGCCGAGGTCCGCGACACGCTGAAACTGGTCCCGGAAGGCATCGAAGGGCAGGTTCCCTACAAAGGACCTGTGGCTGGCGTGCTGCACCAGCTTGCAGGCGGCCTGAAAGCCGCTATGGGTTATGTCGGTGGCCGCGATCTTGCCGATTTCCGAGAACGCGCCACCTTTGTGCGCATATCCAACGCCGGACTTCGTGAAAGCCACGCCCATGACGTCACGATCACCCGCGAAAGCCCGAACTATCCGGGCGGAATTTGATCAGGCCGCCGAGCCTGACCAACGGGATCGTTACAGGCTTTGGCGCAACCTGACGGCGACAGCGCTTCGGCTGTCGCGCCACACCGCAGCGCTCTCGTTCGTCACGCTGGCGGTCTTTGTCGCCATGACCCTGCTGGAATTCTTCTATTTCCGCCGCTTGAGCGGCGGACTGCCGTCGCTCGACATGCGCCTTGCCGGCTTCACCCCGGATGAAGGCATGGCCTGGCTCACCGCGCTTGGCCGGCGCGGCGGCGAGATCATCCTCGTTTGGCACTATCTGACCTTCGACCTCCTGTTCCCGGCGCTCCTGTCGCTGACCCTGCTCAGCCTCCTTCTGGTCACCGGGCGCCGGCTGGCCAAATTCCGGACGATGGCCGCCCCCGCCCAGTCGCTGTTGGCCCTCGTGCTCGTGCTGCCCTATACGCTGGCCGACTACGCGCAGAATCTCGCCGTGGCGCGGCTGCTGTCCGATTTCCAGTCGGCCAATCCCGATTCGCTCGCCTTCGCCTCGGCCCTGACCGTCACCAAATTCGCGCTGCTGGCGATCCCCGTGAGCGTCATAGCGGTCTTCTACCTGGCGGATCAGCGACAGGCCGGGCAGGGCGGCGAGCAGCCGTGAGCCAGACCGCGATCTTCTGGCCGATGCTGGCGCACGTTCTGCTGGTCTATATTGTCTATCTCGTGATGGCCCGGCGCCGGTACTTTGCCGTCAAGTCAGGCGAGGCAAAGGTCGGCCAGTACAAGGTCCGCACCACCGAGCCGGCCTCCTGCGTCACCGTCGCCAACAATCTGATCAATCAGTTCGAATTGCCGGTGCTGTTTCACGCGCTGTGCCTGGCGCTGTTCATGACCAACGGCGTCAACTATTTGACGCTTACGCTGGCGTGGATATTCATCCTGTCGCGCTACGCCCACGCCTGGGTGCATCTCAGCAGCAACAACCTGCGCCACCGCAGCTCCGTCTTCTTCTTCGGCGCGGTGGTTCTACTGCTGGCCTGGGTGTTGTTCGCGTTGCACCTTCTTGGGGCGGGCTGAATCGACCTTGGCTCACTTTCTCCCCTTGTGGGAGAAGGTGACCGAGCAAGGCTCGGTCGGATGAGGGTGTCGGACGGAGTGAAGCGCTGGCGACGCAAGTGCTTAAAATCGCTCGATTTTGCTACATCGCATTTCTTCCAGCCATCCGTCTCGGCGCTGCGCGGCGATCCATCTTGGGGAGAAGGGAAGATGCTACAGGTCGAACAGCGCAATCTTGCGCTTGTCGAACTTAATGCCGATCTCGCCGCGCAGCGCCGAGACGGATGGCTGGAAGAAATGCGATGTAGCAAAATCGAGCGATTTTAAGCACTTGCGTCGCCAGCGCTTCACTCCGTCCGACACCCTCATCCGACC
>NZ_RZSG01000385.1:0-5594 GCF_003997725.1 Mesorhizobium sp. M4A.F.Ca.ET.050.02.1.1 | reverse complement strand
ACACCGCCATAATAGGCGCGCGCGATGGCCGGGCCGCGCACCTTCAGCCGCCCGAAGGTCCTGCCGTCCCATGGCAGCGCATTGTTGTCGTCGTCGGTCACCTTCATTTCGACGCCGAAGGGCGGATAGCCCTGCTTGCCCTGGACATCGAGCCTGGCATCGCCCTGCAGCCCGGCATATTCGGGCTTCATCGTGCACAGCGTGCCGAGCGGCGACATTTCGGTCATGCCCCAGGCATGGATGACCTGGACGTCGTAATTGTCCTGGAATTTCTGGGTTATGGCGCGCGGACAGGACGAGCCGCCGATGACGACCTTCCGCAGGTGGGGAAGCTTCCTGCCGGTCTCCTCCAGATATTGCAGCAGCATCATCCATACCGTCGGCACCGCGGCACTGAAGGTCACCTTCTCGGTGTCGAGCAATTCATAGATCGAGGCACCATCCATCTTGCAGCCGGGCATGACCAGCTTGGCGCCGATCATCGGCGCGCTCTGGCCGAGGCCCCAGGCATTGGCATGGAACATCGGCACGACCGGCAGGATGACGTCACGGGCCGAAATGCCCATGGCGTCGGGCATGGCGGCGATCATGGCGTGCAGCACATTGGAGCGGTGGCTGTAGAGCACGCCCTTGGGATCGCCCGTCGTGCCCGAGGTGTAGCACATGCCGGCGGCGGTGTTCTCGTCGAAGGTCTTCCAGGCGAAAGCGCCATCGGCTTCGGCCAGCCAGTCCTCATAGGCAACCGCGTTCGGCAGCGCCGTATCCGGCATATGCGCGCTATCGGTCAGTACGATGACCTTGTTCAGCGATTTGACTGCGCCGGCGATCTTTTCCAGGAGCGGCACGAAGGTCAGGTCGACGAAGATCGCCCTGTCCTCGGCGTTGTTCATGATCCAGGCGATCTGTTCGGGAAAGAGACGCGGATTGAGCGTGTGATAGATCGCGCCGATGCCCATGATGCCATACCAGGCCTCGATGTGGCGCGCCGTGTTCCAGGCGAGCGTGGCGATGCGATCGCCGAGCCTGAAGCCGTCCTGCTCCAGCCGCTGCGCCACCTTCAACGCCCGCTGGTGGATGTCGGCATAGGTGGTGCGCACGATCGGGCCCTCGATCGAGCGCGACACGATCTCGCGTCCGCCGTGCTGCCGCTCGGCGTTGTCGATCAGCTTGTGGCAAAGCAGCGGCCATTCCTGCATCAGTCCAAGCATTTGTTCCTCCCCTGCGCTTTTGGCGATCTTTTTGCGCCATTGTGGGACGAACCTGCGGATTGTCCAGCCGTTAGCGTTGAAAGCGGTGCATTCCTTGATGCCGCCGCGGAAACCGCCACAATCCGGCCATCGTCGGCGTTAAATTTCGTTAACGGGCTGTGGGTGCGATTGGCGAATGAAAGAGGTTCGCATGGACACGCAGCTCGACGACAAGGCTCCCGAAGACTTGGCACTCGAAAATGCGCTTGCCGAAAGTCTGACCGATTTGGCGCCGGACGCCAGAACTGTTTCCGAAGATGAATTCGTCGAGGTTGTCGGAGGCGCCTTGGAGGCGGTCGGCGGCACGCTGCTGTTCAAGATGTGCGTCCAGGACGGCGATGAGGCCCAGCATGTCGCGGCGGCTTGCGTCGGCGACGGCGGCAATCGCCAGTTCCTGCTGCTCACCTTGCCGACCGTCGGCGGTGCGTTGAAGGTCGAGACCGCGTCGAGGAGCACCAATCCGGTGGCCGGCATCGCCGCCGCCTATGCCGGGCTGCTGGACGTGTTCCAAACGGCCGCCTGACAGTTCCAGCGAAAGGGTCGGTTTGAGCGCCCGCCCAGGCGTGGGCTCGGCCTTGCGCCGGCCGCCTGTCCGACACATCTATTGCGGGCGACCTCTCATCTGGACAAGGAGATCCCCGCCAATGGACCAGATCGCCAACCCCGCTCCCGGCTTCCAGCGCAATCCCGCCAAGGTCATTACCATCGAGCCTTATCGCGGCACCGTCACCGTGCGCGCCGGCGAAACGGTCATCGCCTCGTCGAAAAGAGCGAAGCTCCTGTCGGAGCCGCCCTATCCCGCGGTCTTTTATATTCCGTTCGAGGACATCGATTTCAGTCTGTTGGCCAAGACCGGTCACTCGACGCACTGCCCCTTTAAGGGCGACGCGAGCTACTGGAGCGTTCTGCCGGCCGAAGAGACAGGCAAGGACGCGATGTGGGCCTATGAGCGGCCCTTCGACGAGATGACGGAAATCCGCGATCACGGCGCCTTCTATCCCAGCAAGGTGACGATCGAAGCGGCCCCGGACTGAGCGACAAAAGATGAAGCAAAGGCCGGGATGATGCGAACGCGAGATCGCCATCGGACGCGACCTCGACGCATCAATGAAATGGCCTGCGAGTCCGGTCAATGCTGGCCTTTGCGAACGGCCACGATGAGCGCCGACAGGCCGTAGGCCAGCACCAGCAACGGGAACAGGGCGAAGAGATACGCCGCACCCGGGCCGCGCTCGAGCAATACTGTTTTCACATCGTCAGGATCGAACCAGCAGGGATGGACCGATCCATCCGGATAGTCTCCCAGCTTTTGCAGGGAGAACCCGATCCAGCCCAGGCTGACGGCGGAAATCGGCGGAAAAGCCGCCGAGTAGGTCTCGGTGCCGAGCGCCTCGTAGCGGACGGCGAACACGGACTGGTATGTACTCGACCGCGCACTCTTGCCGGTGCCCGGAAAGGCGCGGATGGCCGAGTCGAAGACGGTGCAGGATGTTTCCCGATAGGCCGTAAAGGACCGGAAGTCGCCAACCGCGAGCCCCGCGAAAAAGAGCAGGAAGCCCACCGCGGTGGCGACCGCGAACCACGCGCCGAGCGCCGTCCGCCCGCGTCCTCGCCCCGCCATTCGCGCGACGACTGCTGCACCGGCGACAGCGAAGGCCAGGAACGCGAGCACGACAAGTTGCGCCCGGGTGACCTTCACCGGTCCGACGCGGATTGCGTTCGGATCGGGCGCCGCCGCCAGTTCCGGCGCCGTTTCGAAACGCAGGTACCCTGCAGGCAACGTCGTGATCTCGGTGGCGAGCGGGGCAAGCGTTCCCGCCGCTTCGCGCCGCGTCAGAAGGTCTATCCGGCACTGCGTGGTCGATCCGGCCGAAAATGCCCCCTCGTGCCAGACGAGACCCCTGCTGTCCGGGTCGCGTACCGCGCCGGCACAATCGCCGTCGGCACGGATGAAATAGGCTTGCGGCAGGACGGTCTTGATGCGCGCATAGGCGCTGTCGCCACCGGTGTTCGTCACCGTAACCGCATAGTGGAGAACGTCGCCCGCAACCGCCGGCACGGGCTCGTGGATGGCGTTCGAGGTCGAAAAGTCCGGCGGTGCCGCGCGGATTGGGCCGCACATCACCGCCGTAACCAGAAGCGCGGCCCACCACGCGAGACCAACTAGTTTTCGCAGATGAAGTTCATCCCCACAGAATGTGATCGACAAGAGACACCGCCGACATGGCTCTGTAAAGCCGATTTTGCGGTCCCGTATTTTCCGCCGCGATCACGAGGATTGGCACAGCCTTGTCTGCTGGATCCGGCCAAAGCGCACCCTGAGCGATCAGTCGGTGGTGCCGTCGTTGCCTATGCCGTCGGCATGGTCGAGCCGCACGAAGGTCAGGCCCTTTTGCTTGAGCGCCAGCAGCCCCTGCACCACGCCCTCGCCGGCGGCATGGGTCGGCTGGTTGATATGGGCGATGATGACGTCGCCGTCCTTGGCGGCGGCGATGCGCCGGGCGGTTTCCCTGGCGCCCAGCAGCGATCCGCCGTCGCCGTTGATCGAGAAGCCGGCGACCTTGAAGCCGAGCTTGCGAATCATCGCTATGGCCGAGGGGCTGTATTCGGCGGTGGCGCCGCGAAACCATTTCGGTGCCGGTTCACCGGTCCCTGCGAGCGCCGTGGCGCCCGATTCGACCTCCGCCAGCACGGCATCCGGGCTGCCGGCGCTGCGGATGCCGTAGATCTTTTGCGGCGTGTCGACAGCCGGAACATGGCGGCCGCCGTGATTCTCCAGTTCGAACAGGTCCGGATGCGCGCGCATGATCTCGACGGCGGCCGCGTTGCGCTTCAGCCAGATGCCGGTGACGAAGATCGTGGCGGGGATCCTGTTGTCGACAAGCGCCGAGAGGATGCGCGGATCGGTCTGGCCGCCGCAGGCGTCGAGCGTCAGCGCGACGCGGCCGCTACCGCCAGCCTGCGGTTTCAGATGCAACGTCGGCTCGACAAGCGGCGCGGCGCTGGCCGTGGACACGGCGCAAACCGACAGCGCGACCGCGCAAAGATGTTTTCGCAAGAGACGCATGGTCGATTTCCGGGCCGGCGGTCGAAGCGGGATGGTTGCAATATCCAGCCAGAAGACCCGCATCAAGGCGAAAATCGGGACGGCGCACGCGCGAAGGATAACGTCACGAGAATTTGCTTCAGGCGTAACGCGAGAGCGCGTTTGCCGTTTGCTTTTCGGTGCGCGCGAGGATCTCGCGCACGGCCTCAGCAACAGGCGCGACTTCCAGGCGCCAGACGCAGCACGCCTTGCTCGGATCCGTCCGCTTGCAGAAGTCGCTCGCCACGCATTCGCAAGGCATGGAGGGCTGCAGCGAGATGCTCGGCACGCCGACCGGCCCCAGCGGATCGGATTGGTCAGCCCGTAGAGGCCAACGACCGGGGTTCCCGCTGCGGCGGCCATGTGCATGGGGCCACTTTCATTGCCGAGGAAAAGCCGCGCCTCCTTCAGCAGCGCCAGCAGCGTTTCGAGCGAAAGCGCGCCGACAAAGTTGACGACCGGCGAGGCTGTCCTCGCGGCAATCTCGTCGGCCGGCTTGTGCTCGTCCGGGCCGCCGACGAGCACGAAGTCCAGGCCGGTCTCGCGCGCGATGTCGCCGATAACGGCAGCAAAGCGTTCCGGCTGCCACCGCCGGCCAAGAAAGCTCGCTCCGGCATGCACCGCGACAAAGCCCTTTCGCCTCAGATGGTACTTGTCCAGCAACGCAAGCACGCGCGCCGTCTCCAAAGACAGTGGGCGGATGGACGGCGCTTTTATGCGCAGATCGACGCCAAGCGACTCGAGCGGTGAAAGATAGCGGTAGAGATAGTGTCGTTCCCCGAAGCCGAACGGCCTGGCCCGTACGTTGGCCGGCTGACGCTCGTGCCAGCGCAAGGGCCTTTCGGACGGATGATAGCCGACCCTGATCGGAGCGTTGACGAGGCCGCTGACGATCCGCGAGGTTTTCGAATCGGTCAGGTCGATCGTCATGTCGAAGCGGAACCGGCGCAGCCTGCGCACCATCGAATACAGCTCGCGCCCCCGCTGCAGCGGCGATCCGCGCATCATGGCGCGCCGGAACGTGACGACATCGGTCGCGATGCCGTGGGCGGTGAGGAAGCTGGCGAAACGCGCCTCGCAAAGGAACACGATCCCGACGCCGGGATATCCGAGCTGGAGGTTCCTGGCCAGCGCCGAGGCGAGAACGAGATCGCCGATGAACTTGGTCTGCAAAATGAGAATCGAGCGGACGGGGGCGGTGGATATCTGCAACATCTGTCTCGGGCACCGGAGGATCGGAGACCCTGGAAACTGGGCGGAAA
>NZ_RZSG01000384.1:0-5598 GCF_003997725.1 Mesorhizobium sp. M4A.F.Ca.ET.050.02.1.1 | reverse complement strand
ATGCTGGACGGTCGCGAGGTGAGCTTCGCCTCGCCGGCGGCGGCCAACCAGGCAGGCATCGTCTGCATCTTCCAGGAACTGTCGCTGATCCCGGAACTCAGCGTCGCCGACAACATCGTCATCTCCGACCCGCCGAAGCGTTTCGGCCTGATCGACCGCAAGGCGCAGCGCCGCATCGCCGAAGAGGCGCTCGCCCGCGCAGGTGCTTCCGACATCCATCCGCTGGCGCTGGTGAAGGATTTGCCGCTGTCGCGCCGGCAGATGGTCGAGATCGCCAAGGCGCTGGCCCGCAAGCCGCGCATCCTGATCCTCGACGAGGCGACCTCGGCGCTGACCGCGACCGATGTCGCCAAGATCTTCGGCGTGCTGAAGAGGCTGCGGGAAGAGGGGCTGGCGCTGCTCTACATCTCGCACCGGATGAACGAGATCGCCGAGCTTGCCGACCAGTGCACCGTCTTCCGCAACGGCCGCAACGTCGCCAGCTACGCGGCCGGCTCGAAGAGCGACAGCGAAGTCGTCGAATTGATGATCGGACGCGAATACAGCCACATCTTCCCGCCGAAGCCGGCGCGGCACGCCGCCGCCGTCCCGGTGCTGGAGGCGCGCAACCTGTGCTGGACCGATCGGCTGGACAATGTCTCGCTCACCGTCGGGGCGGGCGAGGTCGTCGGCCTCGGCGGCCTCGACGGTCAGGGCCAGCGGGAGTTGCTGCTTGCCTTCTTCGGCGTGCTGCGCGGCCTTGCCGGCGAGATCCTGGTCGACGGCAAGGCGGTTTCCATCGCCAGTCCTTCAGCCGCGCGTGACGATCGCATCGGCATGGCGCTCATCCCCGAGGACCGCAAGACCGAGGGGCTCATGCTGCCGATGACGGTGCGCGAGAACCTTTCCTTCGCGGCGCTCGACCGGCTGTCAAAGGCCGGCGTCATCGACCGCGCGACCGAGCAGCGGCTGATCGACGACATGGTGGAGCTGCTCGCGATCAAGACCGCTGGCCTCGACATTCCGGTCGGCGCGCTGTCGGGCGGCAACCAGCAGAAGGTCGTCATCGCCAAATGGCTGATGCGGCAGCCGCGCATCGTCCTGCTCAACGACCCGACGCGCGGCATCGATGTCGGCACCAAGCAGGAACTCTACCAGTTGATGCGCAAGCTCGCCGACGCCGGGGCCGCGATCCTGTTCTATTCGACCGACTATGACGAACTGATCGGCTGCTGCGACCGGGTGCTCGTGCTCTATGACGGCGCGGTCAAGCGCGAGCTGGTCGGCTCCGAGATCACCGAGCATGCGCTGATCGCCAGCGCGCTCAATATCCACGGCGAGGGCGCCGGTCCGATGCAGGGAGAGGGCGCATGAAGGGGATCGTAGCGTGAAGGATTGGCGTTACTGGCTGGCCGAGCAACGCGGAACGCTGCTCGCACTCGGTATCTTCGTCGCCATGTTCGCGATCTACAGCGCGAACCACCCGGCGGGCTTTACCGCCAATGTCGTGCAGACGGCCGCCAACAAGGGCGTGCTGCTTGCCTTCGTCGCCATGGCGCAGACCCTGGTAGTGATCACGGCCGGCATCGATCTATCCGTCGGCATGATCTTCACGCTGACCAATTGCCTGGCTTCCTGGCTGGTCATCGGCACCGGCCTCGAGACCGCCTTCGGCGTCGTCGCGGTGCTCGGCACCGGGCTCGTCTGCGGCGCCATCAACGGCGCCATCGTCATCTATGGGCGGCTGCAGCCGATCGTCGCCACCATCGCCACCGGCGCCGTCTATTTCGGCCTCGCACTGCTGCTGCGGCCGTTTCCGGGCGGTTCGGTCAATGAGGACCTTGCCGATTTCCTGACCGGGCGCTTCTTCGGCGTCGCGCCGGCGAGCCTGGTCGCGCTGGCGGTCGTGGTGCTGATCGTGTGGGTGCCGTTCAGCCGCTCGGAGCTTGGCCGCGCGGCCTACGCCGCCGGCTCCTCGGAAACCGCCGCCTACATGTCGGGCGTGCCGATCCGGCGCGGGAAATTCGTCGCCTACGCGCTTGCCGGGCTGCTTGCCGCGATCGGCGGGCTGTTCCTGACCTTCTTCACCTATACGGGCGACGCCGCCTATGCCAGCGGCAATGCCTATACGCTGTTTTCGATCGCCGCCGTCGTGCTCGGCGGCGTTTCGCTGTTCGGCGGCAAGGGCAGCGCCATCGGCGCGATCTTCGGCGCACTCGCCTTCCGCACCATTGGCGACCTTTTGTTCGTCTTCGATTTCGATCCGCTCTGGCAACCGCTGTTCCAGGGCGTCATCCTCCTGATCGCGGTCAGCCTCGGCGCCTTCGCCCTGTTCAGGGTCCGCAACCGGCTGGAGTGGTTCCTGTGAGCGAAACGACCATCGGCGGCATCGCCGGGCGCATGCCGAAATTCATCCGGCGCGCCGATCCGGCTGTTATCACGGCCTTCGCCTGCATCGTGCTGCTGCTGTTTCTCGGCAGCCTCTATTCGCGCAGCTTCCTGTCGCCGGAATATCTCTTGCAGCAGCTCAAAGTGGCGTCGTTCCTCGGCGTCATTGCCACCGGCATGATGCTGGTCATCCTGCTCGGCCAGATCGACCTGTCGGTGCCGTGGTCGGTGGCGGTCGGCGCGATGATGGCCGCCGCGGCCGCGGCCTACGGTCCGGTCGGCGTGGCGCTTGCCATCCCTTTCGGCATTGTCTGCGGTATCGCGATCGGCGTCGTCAACGGCATCGGCGTCGCCTATCTGCGCATCCCCTCGATGATCGTGACGCTGGCCACCAACGCCGTCGCGCAAGGGCTGATGGTGGTCTACACGGGGGGCTTCTCGCCGCAGGATTCGGCAACGCCGGCCATGCGCTACCTGGCGACCGGCTTTGCCATTCCGGCGGTGCCCAACGCCGTCATCATCTGGGCGCTAATCGGCGCTGCCATGGTCTTCGTGCTGACCCGTACCGGCTTCGGCCGCGCCGTCTACGGCATCGGCAACCGTGAGCGCGCCGCCTATCTTTCGGGCATTGACACACGCCGCGTTGTGATGGTCGCCTTCGCGGTTTCGGGCGGACTCTCGGCCTTTGGCGGCGTGCTTTTGGCGGGTTACGCTTCGAAGGCGGCGCAGTCGATGGGCGATGCCTATCTCTTGCCGTCGATCGCGGCGGTGGTGCTCGGCGGCACCTCGATCCTTGGTGGACGCGGTTCCTATCTGGGCACTGTCGCCGGCGTCATCCTGATCACGCTTCTGCAGTCCATCCTCTCGGTCATGCAGATGCCGGAGGCAGGACGGCAGATCATCTACGGCGTGGTCATCGTGGTCATGCTTCTGCTCTACGGCCGGGCCCCGGCGAGCCGCTGACCGTGATCGAAAAAGCGGGACCGCCGGCGACCAAGACGCCGCTGGCCATCGTGGTGATGGGGGTTGCCGGCTGCGGCAAGTCCGCGGTCGGCGAGGCGCTGGCGGCGGCGCTGGGTACAGCATTCGTCGAGGGCGACAGGCTGCATCCGCCCGAGAATGTGGCGCGCATGGCAAGCGGTGAACCGCTCACCGACGAATTGCGCGCCGGCTGGCTCGATGCGATCGGCCGGCGCATCGCGGCCTCGATCGCCGACGGGCAGAGCGTAGTCGCCGCCTGCTCGGCGCTGAAGCGCGGCTACCGCAGGCGGCTGGGCGGCTTTTGCCCGGACCTGCGTTTCGTCTATCTGGAAATCGATGCGGAAACCGCCAGGCGCCGTGTCGGCAGCCGCAAGGGGCATTTCATGCCGGCGAGCCTGGTCGACAGTCAGTTCGCCACTCTGGAAGCGCCGACAGCGGATGAACCCGCCTTGACCGTGGACGGCACCGGCCGGATCTCCAACATCGTCGCCGGCGTGCTTGACGAACTTAGGACAAAGACCTCATGAGGATACGTCGGCGTCGGCGTCCGTCGTGTCGCCCGACCTCTCGGTGAACCTCTGGGCACCTGCCCATACCATCATCTGTTCCGGGTACAATTTCATCGCCTCCAGGAGGCGATCGCGCTTGAGCAGGATGTAGCGCGCCTGCAGCTCCAGGTTCTTCGCCGCCATGTCCCCTGTCGCGGCGGATATCGGCTCTTCAGCCGGGACCAGTTCGGGACTGATAACCGCACGGTATTCGCGAAACGGCACCGTCTCGAAGGTCGACATGGCAAACAGCGCCGTTCCGCCGCGCGCGGCGAAGTTCGCCGGAGTCGAGGCCAGTTGGGTCCAACCGCTTTGCCCCATGTCGACTTCGGTGAACGTCGTGCCGGAGTGGGTGGTGTTGGTCATCAGGACGACGCCGTTTTCCCTGAGCATGCGCTGCATGCGCACGGTCACCTGATAGGCGTCGCCGCGCTCGAAGATGACCCGGCCTTTCAGAAAACGGTTCTCCACCGCGATCAGCGGCCGGTTCAGGAAGCGCAGGCCGAACACCGTGTCCGAAACGCCGTGGAAGTTGACGCTGACCTGATGCGCCTCGATGCCGGCCTCATGCAGGGCCCGCTTGCCGATGACGGTCTGGGCGGTGAACTGATCACACCAGATGATGGCGCCCCGACCTCGCTGCAGCGCCGCGCGCAGGCCCTCAAGGCCCTCCAGCCGAATTTCCGGCGACCAGCCATGGCCGGTGATGTGCGCGGCAAGCAGCAATTGTCGGCGATGGACCGCGGCAAGCAACCCCTTGAATAGCGCTTCCGTATCGACGCCATCGCCGAAGACGGCACGAACCGCCGCGGCATAGCGTGGAAAATCCTTGCGTAGATGGCGCTTCAGCCGGAGCTTGGAGCTCCAGGCGCAGATCCGCACCCAACTGGCGAGCGGCAACGTCGCGGCGACCACAAGAAAAAAGCCGAGCAACAGGCTTTCGCGAACATCGCGGTTCGAGAAGCGGCGCAGCCGGCCGGGCCTGACCAGCCTGCGGCTGAAGAAACGAACAGCTTCGCCGCGCTCCGGCACCGGCACGTCGGCGATGATCTCGGTGTGGTAGATGTTGGACGATGTCCTGCGGTCGGCCTTGCGGGATTTTCCGAACCACGGCAGCCTCATCGGATCGGTGTCCCGCCTGTTCCTGGTTGCGTCCGAAAGGCCGCTCTACTGCGTCCATTGCCCCGACGCAATCGGGCACAGGCATTCGAGCGCCCAGGGGACGGCGCTGACCTTGATGCGGAGCTTCAGGTCCGGGTCAGATCTGCGAGGTCAGCTCGACGGGAAAATCGTCATTGTCGGCGTCGCGCATGGCGGCAAGGCTGCGGTTGTCCAGCACCTCGGCAATCGCCTGGCGCACTTCCAGCATCATGTGCCGGACCTGGCAGGTCGCCTCGTCGCAATCCTCACAGCGCTGGTACTGCGTGCGGCTGGCGCAGGGGATCGGCGCCAGAGGCCCGTCGAGGACGCGCACGACATGGCCGATCTTGATCTCGGAGGCCGGCCGGGCAAGGCGATAGCCGCCTTCCTTGCCCTTGCGGCTCTGGACGAAACCGGCATTGCGCAACTCGCCCAGAATAGCGTCGAGGAATTTCTTCGGAATATTGTTGGCGACAGCGATGTCGTTGACGAATGCAAGCTGGCCGGCCGGCAGTCCGGAAAGATGCACGAGGGCCTTGAGGCCGTATTTGCCTTTTTTGGT
>NZ_RZSG01000383.1:0-5639 GCF_003997725.1 Mesorhizobium sp. M4A.F.Ca.ET.050.02.1.1 | reverse complement strand
GCCAGCGAGCGGGCATCGGCGGCGGCGGTGTCGCGATCGCCGAGGTCCTCGATGCCGGCCTGGAAGAACTCGTTACCGCCCTCGCGGCGCTGGCGAAACACCTCGCCGAGATAGGAATAGCGGCGCGGCGTGCCCGCCTGGCTGGTGATGTGGTCCAGGCAGACGGGAATGGTGAATTCGGGCCTGAGACACAGCGTCTTGCCGGTCTCGCTCTCGGTGAGGAAGATGCGGCGGCGCAGGTCTTCGCCGGCCATGTCGAGGAACGGATCGGCCGGCTGCAGCACGGCGACCTCGACCGCGTGCGTGTCACGCGCGGCGAAGAGCTTGGCGATGTCGGCGGCGATGGCGGGGTAGCGGGAGATCATGGATAGGTTGGGCGCGAGGCACCCCCCTCTGGCCTGCCGGCCATCTCCCCCTCAAGGGGGGAGATCGGCAGCTTCGAGCGCCGCACCCTTACTCCAACACCGGAGATTTGCGAAACCACACGGGACATCCAATCTCCCCCTCTGAGGGGGAGATGTCCGGCAGGACAGAGGGGGGTGTTCAAGCGCCACCCTTCGCGCGGTCGGCAGCCTGAGCCGCCAGGATCTTCTTCACCTCGGCAACCAACTCGCTCTCCGCCACCGTCACCTGCGCCGGGCGTGCGGCGCGCCATTCGGCGTTGTCGGTGATCTCCGCCGACATGCGGGCGCCTTCGATCAGGTCCTTGATCTGCAGCTCACCCCGGGAGCGCTCGTCGCCGCCCTGGATGATGGCGACCGGGCTGCCGCGGCGGTCGGCATATTTGAGCTGCGCCTTCATGCCGGCGCCGCCGAGATACATTTCCGAGCGGATGCCGGCCGCGCGCAGCTCCGCCACCATCTTCTGGTAGCGGCCGAGGCTTTCGGTGTCCTTGTCCATGACCAGAACGACGACCGGAGCGATGACGTCGGAGATGTCGAGCTTGCCGAGGTTCTTCAGCGCCGTCATCAGCCGGGAGACGCCGATCGAAAAGCCGGTCGCCGGCACCGGCTCGCCGCGGAAGCGCGAGACCAGCCCGTCATAACGGCCGCCGCCGCCAACCGAGCCGAAGCGCACGATCTGGCCGTCCTCGTTGGGGATTTCGGCCAGCAGCTCGGCTTCGAAGACGGGGCCGGTGTAGTATTCCAGGCCGCGCACGACGGAGCGGTCCATGGCGACGCGGTCTTCGCCATATCCTGCCGCTCTGACCAGAGCTTCGATCGTGGCAAGTTCGGCGACGCCTTCCTGGTAGACGGCGTTGGAACTGACGCTGGTATTCTGGCCAGCCTGTCCGTTCCTCGCCGTTGCAATCAGCACAGCTTCGGCCTGCGTGTCTTTCAGTCCGGCGCCCTTCGCGAAATCGCCTTCGCCTTCCTTGCCGCCATCCCAGCGCCCCGGACCAAGCAGGAGCCTCACGCCTTCCGGCCCGAGCTTGTCCAGTTTGTCTATCGCGCGCAGCACCGTCAGCCGCCGCCCCGCATTCTCGTCACCGCCGAGGCCGATCGCCTCTAGCACGCCGTCGAGCACCTTGCGGTTGTTGACGCGAATGACGTAGTCGCCGCGCTTGATGCCGAGCGCTTCCATGACGTCGGCCATCATCATTGCCATCTCGGCGTCTGCCGCCACACCGGGCGTGCCGATCGTGTCGGCATCGAACTGCATGAACTGGCGGAAGCGGCCGGGTCCGGGTTTTTCGTTGCGGAACACCCAGCCGGAGCGGTAGCTGCGATAGGGTTTGGGCAGCTTGTCAAAATTCTCGGCGACGAAGCGTGCCGTCGGCGCGGTCAGGTCGTAGCGCAGCGACAGCCACTGGTCATCATCATCCTGGAAGGAAAAGACGCCTTCGTTCGGCCGGTCCTGGTCGGGCAGGAATTTGCCGAGCGCGTCGGTGTATTCGATCATCGGCTGGTCGACCGGCTCGAAGCCGTAGAGCTCATAGACGCCGCGGATGGTCGCCATCATCTTCTCGACGGCGCGGATGTCATCGGCGCCGCGGTCGGCAAACCCGCGCGGCAGCCGCGCTTTCGTCTTTTCCGATTTGTCGGCCATGGGATGGGGTCTTTTCGTTCGATAGATGCTGGCTGGTTGCGGGCGCGCGTGTCCTAGCCCATGCGGCTTGGAGCGGCAAGGGTTTGCACCTTCACGGAAACAAACGGCGCCCAAAGGAAACAATTCCGCCATCGGCGCGGCATCGTGTCGACACAATCGCAGCCGATAAAGCGCACCGAAAACAAAGAGTTCGGGGCTATGAGCACCACGGGACAATTCGACACCATCAACGGCGGCACGCGCGAACTGCCCATCCGGCTGCGCCCGGCCGACCACCAGGCGCCCGTGACGGTGAGCCAGGCAGCCGGGCCGTTCGAGGTGGATCCGCGCCGGGGCTCATCCATGCGTGATGCGCTGATGACCGGCCTGCTGGTGATCTATCCGGCTTTCGCCGCGCTGGCGGCGATCGTCGCCGGCCTGTTCCTCACCGGCGCCAGCGGCATCTAGTCTCGCAGGCGGGCGCTGCCCCTCATCCGCCCTTCGGGCACCTTCTCCCCGTGGAACGGGGAGAAGGAAGGTCCTACCTCGGCCGTTTGAACCTCTTCCGCTCCGCTTCCACTGCGTTGCGGCAGACGCATCCTTCGAGATGGTCGTTGACAAGGCCCATCGCCTGCATGAAGGCGTAGACGGTGGTCGGGCCGACGAAGCTCCAGCCCCGCTTCTTCAGCTCCTTCGAGATGCGGACCGAGACCGCCGTCGTCGGATTGGCGCGCAGATGGGCAAGGTCGACGATCTCCGGGCGCTCGCCCGCGCCCGGCTCGAACTTCCAGAACCAGGCCGCCAGCGAGCCGAACTCATCAACCATTTCGCGCGCCCGTTTGGCGTTGTTGATGGTCGAGACGATCTTGCCGCGATGGCGGATGATGCCGGCATTGCCGAGCAGGCGCTCGACATCCTTGTCGGTGAACTGAGCCACCTTGTCGAAGTCGAAGCCAGCGAAGGCCTCGCGGAAATTCTCGCGCTTGCGCAGGATGGTCAGCCAGGAAAGGCCGGACTGGAAGCCTTCGAGGCAGATCTTCTCGAACAGCCGCCGGTCGTCCACCACCGGCCGGCCCCACTCATGGTCGTGGTAGTGCAGATAGTCCGGCAGATTGCCATGCCAGAAGCAGCGCGCCTTGCCGTCAGGGCCGTCGAGCAGGCCGGCATTTTCAGTTCCCATTGCCAGAAATCCGTTCGTTAATGCGCCTCGGCGCCTGTTTTACCGTGGCTTTACCAGATTCCTGAACCGGCCGGTAACCACACCAAAAGGTTTACTGACACATCGGCATTTTACGCATTCCGATTCATGTTTCGGTTGCCGCTTCGCGCCAAGGATCGCGCAACCGGGGGCGGTTTCGTGCCTCCGTCCGTTCGACGATCAAGGTGCGTTCCGATGAAGACAACGTTGGTTTCCCTGCTGGGTGCCGCGGCGGTTCTTGCCGCCGGCGCCACCGCCTCCAATGCCGATGACCGCTATGCCGACCGGCCGCCGGTGATGGTGAGCCCCGACCTTTCGGCGCCCTGGGTGCTGCAGCTTGGCCGCGCGCCTGGTATCGTGCGGCAGACCCGCCAGATGGTGCAGCAGCCGCAGCGGCGCTATCTGCAGGTCCAGCCCGACCAGCAGCGCACGGCGGCGGTGCAGCAGCCGGCCCGGCGCACGGCGATGCGGCCGCAGATCAACCCGATCTACCTGCCGCAGGAAGTCGCGTTCGACGGGCCGCAGAAACCAGGCACCATCGTCATCGATACGCACCAGAATTTCCTCTATCTGGTCGAGAAGGACGGCAAGGCGCGGCGCTACGGCGTCGGCACCGGCAAGCCGGGCTTCGAATGGTCGGGCACGCACAAGATCACCGACAAGCGCGTCTGGCCGGACTGGCGCCCGCCGGCGGTGATGATCAAGCGCGAGGCCGCCAAGGGCCGCTATCTGCCGACCTATCTGGCCGGCGGCGAGGAGAACCCGCTGGGCGCCCGTGCGCTTTATCTCGGCACGACGGAATACCGCATCCATGGCACCAACCAGCCATGGACGATCGGCGGCGCCGTATCTTCCGGCTGCATCCGCATGCGCAACGAGGACGTCGTCGACCTCTACGAGCGCGTCAATGTCGGAACGACGGTGGTGGTGATATAGGGACTGCGAATCTATCGGTCAGGCAGCGCCGACTAATTTTGGCGCCAGCTGTTGCTCCCAAGCCATAGCGCATATTCGGGAGACGTGCTTAGACTGGCAACGAGTTAACGGGGGACGGGCCGTGTGGGGATGCGGCCGGTCACGAAAGGGCAGCACGGGAAACCGCGCTGCCCTTTCGCCTTTCGAGGCAAAACGCGTCGCGCTGAAGGCAGAGCGTTTCGTTTTCGGAGGCTGATTTCCCGGACGGCCTCTGCTATTGCAGCGCACAATTCCCGACGCCAAAGGTCAGCCATGTCCCGGTCCGACGACAGCCGCTATCTCAAGGGTGGGCCGGTGGCCCAGCGCATCATCGCCTCCGTGCGCGAGGACGCCGCGATCGCCACAGCCGAGGGGTTTCCGCCAAAGCTGGTGTCGATCACCGTCGGCGACACCGCCGCAGTCGATGTCTATGTGCGCAACCAGCGCGCCAAGGCGGAACTGGCCGGCATCGGCTTCGAAGAGCGGCGCTTTGCCGCCGACATCACCGCCGGCGAACTGGAGGCCGCGATCCACGGCCTCAATGCCGATCCACGCGTCACCGGCATCATCATCCAGCGGCCGGTGCCGGTGCACATCCCGATCAAGACGCTGCAGGCGGCGGTGCATCCGCTGAAAGACGTCGAGGGCATGCATCCGGCCTCGATCGGCAATATCGTCTACAACCAGCTCGATCTGGCGCCCTGCACGGCGGCCGCCTCGGTCGAGCTCTTGAAGGAGACCGGCCTCGACCTCAAGGGGCTCGAGGTGGTCGTCGTCGGCCATTCCGAGATCGTCGGCAAGCCGATCGCCTTCCTCTTGATGAGCGAGGGCGCGACGGTGACGGTCTGCCATCACATGACGCGTTCGGTGGCAGCACACGCGCGGCGCGCCGACGCACTGTTCGTCGCCGTCGGCAAGCCGCGCCTGATCAAGGCAGATATGGTGAAGCCGGGCGCCGCCGTCATCGACATCGGCATCAATTCCGAGATCGGACCGGACGGCGAGAGCCGCATAGTCGGCGACGTCGACACCGACAGCGTCAAAGAGGTCGCCTCCTGGATCACGCCGGTGCCGGGCGGCGTCGGGCCGATCACGGTGGCGATCCTGCTGCGCAACACGATGGTGGCGCTCAGCCGCCAGCGCGCGCTCTACCACGCGACCTACGGCGTGGCGGACAAGCTGGCGGCGGAGTAGCGCGGTCACACGCCCGAGGCTATTACGTCAACCAAGCCGTTTCCAATTTTTGCAGACACGCCAATTGTCGAAGCTGGCGCCGCCCCTCATCGCCCGCCGGGCACTTCTCCCCGTATAGTGACGGGGAGAAGGGGCTGGTGTCCGAACCGGATAGATAGGTAACAGAATGGACCGATTGCATAGGTGACAGTTTTCTCCCTCGCCGGAGGACCCGGCGATGGTTTGGCGAGAGACTGGCATCATGGACGAGCGGCTTCGTTTTGTA
>NZ_RZSG01000382.1:2629-5641 GCF_003997725.1 Mesorhizobium sp. M4A.F.Ca.ET.050.02.1.1 | reverse complement strand
GAACCATTCAATACCACGAATCCTGTATCTGGTTATGGCTGAACCCTTGATATGAATGAGCGGAGCGTTCGTCCGCTGCCGGCCATCAGATATCCTTCGCCAGGCGCAGCGCGTCATAGATCGCGGCGTGGGTGTTGCGCGCTGAGACCGCGTCTCCGATGCGGAAGAGCTGGAACTGACCCTCCGGATTGCGCACCACCGACTGCGGTTGCCCGGCGATGAGCTCGTCGTGCGAAACCTCGCCGTGATTGGTCGATTTCGGTTTCAGTTCGAAATAGATGTCGTCGAGCGGAATGGTGCCGTGATTGACGACAACCTGGTCCACGATGCGCTGTTTGGAGACGCCGCCGTAGTCGCTGCCGACATGTGCAATGAGCTGGTTACCGTTCTTTTCAACAGACTCGAGCCGATAGGTAACCGTGAAGGTCACATCGAGTTTTTGAAGAGATCTCATGTAAGGCACGAGATTCATAGCCATGACCTCGGGTGAGAAGGACCGGTCCGGTGTCATGATCTCGACCTTCGCTCCGGCGCCCGCGAGGAATTCGGCAGCCTGGAGTGCCGCGTGGTCACCCGCATCGTCGAAGATGAGGACATTGGTCCCCGGCTTCGCGTCGCCGGAGATGATGTCCCATGAAGACACCACGAACTCGTTGCCCTTGGATAGGACATCGGTGTGCGCCACTCCGCCGGTGGCAATGATGACGACGTCCGGATTTTCAGCCTCGATGGTTTCGGCTTCCGCCCAGGTATTGAACTGGATGGACACTCCGTGCTTTTCGCACTGAGCCATTCGCCATTCGATGATGCTCATCATCTCCCTGCGACGCGGGCTCTGCGCCGTCAGGCGGATCTGCCCTCCCGGACCGCTTGCGGCCTCGAAGACCACCACCTCATGTCCCCGCTCGCCGGCAACGCGCGCGGCCTCGAGGCCAGCCGGACCGGCGCCGACGACGACAACTTTCTTGCGGGTCGCGGCCTTGGCGACGATGTGCGGCATGGTCACCTCGCGACCGGTCGCCGCGTTATGAATGCAGTATGCCGCTCCGCCCTGGTAGATACGGTCGAGGCAATAATTGGCGCCTACGCAGGGCCTGATTTCGTCTTCGCGCTTTTCGATGATCTTGCGCACGATGTGCGGGTCGGTCATATGAGCGCGCGTCATGCCGATCATGTCCACCTTGCCCGACGCGATCGCGTGGCGCGCAGTCGCCACATCCGGTATTTTCGCCGCGTGAAAGGTCGGGAAGTTGGTCGCAGCGCGAATCTCGCCCGCAAAATCAAGGTGCGGCGAGTTCGTCATTCCCTGAATTGGGATGACGTCCGTCAGGCCGGCGTCGGTGTCGATGTGGCCGCGGATCACGTTGAGGTAGTCGATAAGTCCGCTTTCCTTGAGGCGTCTGGAGATTTCAAAACCCTCCGCCTTGCCGGTGCCGCCGGGGAGACATTCATCCGCGGTATATCGAACGCCCAGGATGAAATCCTCGCCAACCCGAGCGCGGATCGCCTTCAAGACATCCATGCAGAAGCGCATGCGGTTGTCGAGCGAACCGCCGTAAGGACCGTCAAGATCGTTCGTCAGTGGAGACGTGAACTGATCGAGCAAGTGGCCGTAAGCCTCGAGCTCGACGCCATCCATCCCGCCTGCCTTCATTCGTTCGGCGGCATCCGCGAAGTCCTTGATGATGCGCTCAATATCCCAGTCTTCAATCTTCTTGGGAAAGGCGCGGTGTGAGGCTTCACGCTGATGGGACGGAGCCACGACGGGAAGCCAATCGCCTTTGTCCCAACGTGTGCGCCGTCCAAGATGGGTCAGTTGGATCATGATGGCGGCGCCCTCTTCGTGGACCGCATCGGTCATTTTCCTGATCCACGGCACGATCTCGTCCTTGTAGGCGAGCAGGTTATTGAAAACCGGAGGACTGTCCTTCGAAACCGCCGCAGACCCCGCCGTCATCGTCATCGCCACACCGCCCCTGGCCCTTTCCACCGTGTAAGCAAGATAGCGCTGCTTCGGCATCCCATCCTCCGGATAAGCCGGCTCGTGGGACGTCACGATGATGCGATTGCGAAGGGTCAAATGCTTGAGCTTGTAAGGCTGCAGAAGGGGATCGTTCGACATCTGACGGACTCCGGCTGGGGGCACATGCGACGCTATTCGAAAATGTACAGATATGTCAAGTTTGAGTTCTGTCAGGTCGACTAAATCGACATAAGTGTACATTTTGCTGGTTTTCATTCCGACATTTTGATAGGCAGGACGCTCATGGAGCAGATTTCGAACGATAGCGGTTGGCGCGGATCGCCGGAGGGGTGGCTTGGAGCCGCCTACGACCTGCTTCTGGAATCCGGCGTCGATACGGTGCGAATTTCGCCGCTTGCCAAGAAGCTGGGCCTGTCGCGCACCAGCTTCTATTGGTTCTTCAAGGACCGAGAAGAACTGCTGGCTGCCCTCGTGACCCGTTGGCGGGACAAGAACACCGGCAACCTCGTCAAGCAGGCTGAGGCATATGCCGAGACGATCGCCGAAGCGATGCTGAACGTCTTCGACTGCTGGCTCGACAAGTCCCTGTTCGATGCCCAGTTCGAGTTCGCGGTCAGAAGCTGGGCGCTTCAGTCGCCTGAGATTCTGGCAGAGGTACACAAAGCCGACCAGACGCGTCTCGACGCAATGAGCCAGATGTTCGTCCGCTTCGGCCACGAGGAAAGCTCAGCCGACGTCCGAGCGCGCACCATCTACCTCGTGCAGATCGGCTACATCTCGATGCAGACCAAGGAGGATCTCGCGATCCGGATGAAGCGCATCCCCGGCTACGTCGAGATTTTTACAGGCCAGGCCCCGCACAAGCGCGAGTTGGACCGGTTCTTCGCCAGGCATGGCTATTCGGCGGATTGAGGAAGAGCTTCGACAATGGGCGAGCCCGTGAGGATCGGAATAATCGGTGGAGGCGGCTGGCTTGGGCGCGCCATCGTCGAGGCCATCATCGATGCCCAAATAGTCGCCGGCGAGCA
>NZ_RZSG01000382.1:0-2619 GCF_003997725.1 Mesorhizobium sp. M4A.F.Ca.ET.050.02.1.1 | reverse complement strand
GCTGTCTTATAGAAGCGGGCAATCCGGCTTTCTGCCAAATGCTACATGGACGAGGGACAATCAGGAACTGGTGGATCGATCCGAGGTTATCATCGTATCGGTCCGCCCCCAGGATTGGCCTGCCATCGACATTTCTGCGCATGGCAAGCTCGCCATGTCGGTCATGGCCGGGATTCCCGTCGACCAATTGGCGTCACGTCTCAAGACCGATCGTATCGTCCGCACGCTTCCGAACGCGGCGGCGGAGGTGCGCAATTCCTATACTCCCTGGATAGGCTCTGAGGGCATCACCCTGGATGATCGCAATCTGGTTCGTCGAATTCTAGCGGCCTGTGGCGCTGCCGATGAAGTCAAAAGCGAAGCAGATATCGACTACCTGACGGGCCTCACAGGATCCGGCCCGGCGTTTCCGGCGCTTTTGGCGGCGGCAATGATGGACGATGCCATCGGCCGAGGAATGAGCCCGGACATGGCCCGCAGGAGCGTCAGCGCGGTCCTGATTGGAACTGGAAAGCTGCTCGAGGCGCGGGGAGAAAATCCCAAAGACATTGTCCAGACCTTCCTCGACTACCGTGGCACCACCGCGGCGGCAATCGAGGCAATGCGCGCATCTGGGTTTGAAGCAGCCGTGGGAGACGGCCTCGCTGCCGCGCTTCAGAAATCCGTGAGTATGGGCCAAGCCTCCTGACCGCCGCACCAGGCGGGTAACGCCGTCAACCGACCGCTGGGGAGATACGATGTCAAAGCTGCCGGCAATGCCTAGCCTGCCAGGCATAGAGAAGGGCAACGTCTTCTCGATCGAATCCGTCATGGCCCGTCATGCGCGCCCAGGCAGGCATGTGCTTCTGCTCGATGAAGGCGGCGGCTGGCGCGGCTGCGGCACGGCCTGGAAACTTGCCGAGGATGGCCACCAGGTGACCATTCTCACGCCCGATCCGCTGGTTGGCAAGGAACTGCAGCGGACGGCCGCCGATTTCCCGCTGCGACGGACACTGCGCCAGCTTGGCGTCAAATGGTTGGTGGATGTCAGCATCCTGGAGTGGCATGGGGACGGCGTGACCATCGTCGACCACAACACCCGTGACGAGAGCTTCGTCCAGGGCGTTTGTCTTGTTCTCGCAACGACCAACGTGGCGACGGATTGGCTGGCGAAGGAGTTGGAGGGTTCGTCCCAGCCGGTGATGAAAGTCGGCGACGGAGTCGCCCCTCGCCAGGCGCCCTATGCGTTCCACGAAGGACGGAAAATTGCCTAGCGGCTATGATCCGCGCGCGCTCCGCTTGCGCTTCATGAACGTTCTCTCTGCAATGCTGCGGCGCGACCCCTCAGCCTCCGAAAGTCGCGACAGGCGTTTTGAGTTGGGATCGCTCAGGCTTGATACCGAGCCCCGGTATCTGGGGGACGCGTATATGCCCGTTTTCGATAACGACGGGGTTTACGGGATCCGTATGCCCTTCGATGTATTCCTGCGCGATCCAGGCCCCCTCAAAGCGTCTCGGCTCGACAGTCGCGGCGAGGTGTACGCATGCCGCGGCGATGATGTCACCACCCCAGGCATCGTCGCAGCTGTGCGGAAGCGATCGTATCGCGCACAGGTCGCGGACCGTGACCATCTTGGTGAGACCGCCAAGGCGGGTGACCTTCAATCCGAATCCGTCCGCGATGCCTGAAGAGACTGCCCGCAGGACGGCATTCAAATCCTCGGTATTCTCATCGAGGTAGACCGGATGGGTCACGCGTCCCTTGAGGCTCGCGACTTCCTCCATCGTGTTGCAGGGTTGTTCGAACACGAACGGTATTGCCTGGCAAAGCCGATCGATGTGCAGCGCCGCAGCGGTGGTGAGGCCACGATTGGCGTCGACGGCCATCCGGGCCTTGAAGCCAACGGCTTCCCATACCTTGTGCACGGTGGCGACGTCTTGTTCGAGATCCCGTCCGCCGATCTTGACCTGAAGCCGCCTGTATCCGGCCTTGACCTTGTCGATGGCGATACGCGCGGTCTCGTCCGGTGCCCCGACGACAGTCGAGTAGTAGGACGGCACACGGTCGGTCAGCGCGCCGCCCAGAAGCGTTGAAACCGGTACGCCCAGCCGCTGGCCGGCGAGGTCCAGGAAAGCTATGTCCAAGGCCGCCTTGGCATAGTTGTGGCCGTTCAGCCGTTCCTCCATTCTTTTCGCGAGGCGGCGCATGGACGTCGTGTCCTCGCCGACGAGCCCATGCGCCATTTCGGCGATTGCCGCTCGCGCACCCAGAGCATGCTGGGGCTGGTAGACAGGGCCGACCGGGCACGTCTCACCCCAGCCTGACAGTCCATCCTCGGTGGTGACTTCAACGAGCGTGCTGTCCAGATCCTGCACGGTGTCGCTGGCCATCCTGTAGGCACCACCTTTGACAGGCAGAAGCACCTGATAGACTTTGATCGACTCGATGCGCATGCGGACCTTAGCCCCCTTCGAGCCAAGCGATTCTGGCCATCTTGCCATCCCGGTGCATGACGGCGCTCCCGGTCACAAGCCTGGATCGCATTTGCCGTGGTCAAGCCCGCACATTGTGCTTGCGCTTCATGAAGTCCTTGGCGGTCTCGACCGCGACCGCCGCGTCGCGGCAGTAGGCGTCGGCGC
>NZ_RZSG01000381.1:0-5642 GCF_003997725.1 Mesorhizobium sp. M4A.F.Ca.ET.050.02.1.1 | reverse complement strand
GAACCGGAAGGCATACTACACGCTGATGGACCTGACCTGCCCGCCGGCCGCGCTCGGAGCGCTCTTCGCGCTTCTGCATCATCGCGGACGGACCTTCCTCATGCGCCTCGACCTTGACGGTCAGGAAGCGCAGCACGTCCTCGGACAGGCCCATCTGGCGCTCCATCTCGTTGAGCGCGGCCGGCGGGCAGGTCAGGTCCATCAGCGTGTAGTATGCCTTCCGGTTCTTGTTGACCCGGTAGGTGAGGGACTTCAATCCCCAGTTCTCGACCCGGCCGACGGACCCGCCATTCGCGGTGATGACGCCCTTGTACTGTTCGACAAGCGCATCGACCTGCTGCTGCGAGAGGTCCTGCCGGGCAAGGAACACATGTTCGTATAGAGCCATAGTGTATCGGTGCCTTTCTTCGTTTCTCTCCCGGTTCCTCGCGGCTAAAGCCTCTGCAACTTCTCTGACCCGCGAAGCGGGGAAGAAAGGAGCATGACGAGACGGTCGAGAGCGGAGACACGGGAGGCGGAAGCGCTTCTGGCTTCACACGCGGGTTTTCGAGAAAACCCTCGGCCCTCCGTTCAGCCCCCAGCAAGGACCGGCAGATTGCGGGCGTCTATACAGGAATTCCCCAGGAAGGCAAGGGAGAGTGCGTTTCAAGCAGGGGTCCTTGCTGTCGCAGTTCTGAAAAGCCGCAGCACTCAGCTCGTATGGGCAACGACCTTGTCGACCGTCTCGGGGAAGAAGTCGGGCGCGGCGTTTCGCTTGCCGAACATCATGTCGTATTGCAGCAGGCGGAAATCGTTGATCGCAGGGTCGATCTTCTTCTGCCGCGCCCAGTCGGGCGTCGCCGCGCCGGCCGGCGACAGCAGAAGGTTGCGGTCGACGACGCGGTAGCGCTCGCGCAGGGCGCCGAGGAAGCCGGTATAGTAGGGATGCGTGATCCTGGCGGTGGTCAGGATGTGGTAGGGCAGGAAGGCGGGGCTCACCGCGCCCACGTCCTCGGCCGGGCCGGTGCGGTTCGACCAGATGATCAGCGGCGTCTGGTGGTGCTCGAGCGCCGCCTCCGGCGCTTCCTTGCGCGGCGCGACATTGTCCTTGAGGAAGCCGGTCTCGACATAGACCGGCCCGAGCGGCGGCAGGTGGTCGCCGAAGAAGGCGATCACCGTCGGCCGCTCGCGCTTCTTTGCCCATTCGACCAGGCGCTGCAGGCCGCGGTCGGCGTCAGCGGAGCCTTCAGCATAGCTCAGCAGCGATTCCCGCGCCCAGGAACTGATCGGCGCGGCGACCTTGTGGGTCGGATTGTAATAGCGGTACGGCTCGTAGGGCCCGTGGTTCTGCAGGCTGACGGCAAACAGGAAGACCGGGTCTTCGCTGGCGTCCGCCTCGCGCATGATCTCATCGGTCATCGCCGCGTCCGAGGCAAGCGGTCCACGCTTCTGCATCGGCGGCAGCGTCTCCTCGGAGCGGAAGTCGTTGAAGCCGAAATCGGCATAGACCGCGCCGCGGTTCCAGAACCAGTTGGTGCCCGGATGGATGGCGCGCGCCCGGTAGCCCTCGCTCTTCAGGAAGGTCGCCAGCGACGGCGTCGGCGTGCGCACATACTGCTGGTAGGGAATCGAGCCCGCCGGCAGGAAGGCGTTGGAGAAGCCGGTCAGCGCCTCGAACTCGATATTGGCGGTCATGCCGCCGAATTCCGGCGAGAACATGTAGCCGGAGCGCAGCGCCCGCACATTGGGGATCGGGTCCGGCGTGATGGTGACGCCCGGCAGCTTGGTCGGATCCCAGAAGGATTCGCTCATGACGACGATGATGTCGGGCTTCTCGTCGGGCACCGAGGCCGTCACCTGGGGCCGCTCGATCGCCGCGATCGCCTTGTCCGAATAGCCCGAAGGCGCCGAAACATGCGCCATCGGCACGTTGAGCGCGAAGGCCAGCGCAAAACCGTTGGAGGCGTAGTTTTCCTTCTGGTCCCACATGATCGGGATGATCTGCAGCCGGTCGCGGGTCCACGAGAAGGTGGCGTAATCCATGATCGAGACGAAGAAGGCGAGCAGCGGCACCGTCAGCGTCAGCCGCGCCAGCCGTCCCTTGCGGCTGAGGATCGGCACCTTGCGGCGCCACAGGCGCCAGCCATAAGCGAGCAGCGCCAAGCCGGCGATGATCCCCACCGCCAGCATGGCGGCGGTCCACGGCCGTTCGCGCACCAGAAGCGGCATCAGCGCCATGATCTGGCGGGAATAGAGGAAATCGGTCGGGTAGAGCGGATCGCCGAGATAGTGCGATTTTTGGTGACCGACAAAGGCCAGCGCCAGCGTCAGCGGCGCCACGATCATCAGGCCTTGGTGGCTGCGGCCGATGACGGCGTCGAGCCCGATCAGCACCAGCGCGAAGACGATGATGGTGGTCCAGCCCGGCTTGAAGGGCTGCAGGAAGAAGGCGACCGTGCCGGAAAAATCGCCGCGCACGATCCACTCGATCGCGAACACCAGTATGGCGGAAGCGAGAAGGGTGACGAGACCGTAGCGGACGATCGGCCATCTCCGCCCCGGCAGGTAGCCGGTGGACGGATCGTCTTCCAAGAACTGCGGCGCGGGTCTGGCCGCGCCCTTGCTGATCCTTGCCACTTCACTTCCCCCGGCCCGCGAAACGCGTTTTTCCACCCGCGTCACCGTTCTGTCATGGAACTGTCATCTAAAAGCTAGCGGCCTGTGGCGAAAATAAGAAGAGCCAGCAAACGATTCGTGAGCGGTTTTCATCAGGTGTGATCGAAAAAAAGTCTTTTGGAACAGGCACTCGCGCGGCGATTTGGCGTCGCATTGGGCAACCGCGGGCTTGACTTGGCCGTCCGCCTTGCGCCACAGGCAGGAAAAATCAGCCATTGGAGAGCCTCGACATGGCCGTCGCATTCACCTTTCCGGGACAGGGCAGCCAGGCTGTCGGCATGGGCAAGGACCTGGCGGACGCCTTCCCCGAGGCACGCAAAGTGTTCGAGGAAGTCGACGACGCGCTTGGCGAGAAACTGTCGAAGCTGATCTGGGAAGGGCCGGAAGAGACGCTGACGCTGACCGCCAACGCCCAGCCGGCGCTGATGGCAGTGTCGCTGGCCGCGATCCGCGCGCTGGAGGCGCGTGGCTTTTCGCTGAAGGACAAGGTGGCCTGCGTCGCCGGGCACTCGCTGGGCGAATATTCGGCGCTTGCCGCCGCCGGCTTCGTTTCCGTGGCGGATGCCGCGCGGCTGCTGCGCGTGCGCGGCAATGCCATGCAGGCGGCGGTGCCGGCGGGCGAGGGCGCCATGGCGGCAATCATCGGTCTGGAGCAGGCCGAGGTCGAGGCAGCCTGCGCCGAGGCGGCACAAGGCTCCGTCTGCCAGGTCGCCAATGACAATGGCGGCGGCCAGCTGGTGATCTCCGGCGCCAAGCCCGCGGTCGAGCTCGCGGCGAAGCTGTGCACGGAAAAGGGTGCCAAGCGGGCGCTGATGCTGCAGGTCTCCGCCCCCTTCCACTCGGCGCTGATGGCGCCGGCCGCCGAAATCATGCGCGAGGCGCTGGCCGGCGTGGCGAAGAGCGCGCCGGTGGTTCCCGTCGTCTCCAACGTCACGGTCACCCCGACCAGCGATCCCGACGAGATCGCCCGGCGCTTGGTCGCGCAGGTGACGGGCCGCGTGCGCTGGCGCGAGACGGTGGAGTGGTTCGCCGCCAACGGTGTCGTCACGCTCTACGAAATCGGCGCCGGCAAGGTGCTGTCTGGCCTGGCGCGGCGCATCAACCGCGACGTCGCCACCGGCGCCGTCGGCACGGCGGCCGATGTCGAGGCGGCGCTTGCGGCGTTTGCATAACTTAGCGACTTTCACCCCACCCATAAGCAGGGTGTTCTCTGGAATCAGGAGAGAAGAATGTTCGAACTGACCGGCCGCAAGGCGCTCGTCACCGGCGCATCGGGTGGCATCGGCGAGGCGATCGCCCGCGTGCTGCACAGCCAGGGCGCGATCGTCGGCCTGCACGGGACGCGCATCGAGAAGCTCGAGGCGTTGGCCGCCGAGCTCGGTGACCGCGTGAAGCTGTTCCCGGCCAACCTGTCCGACCGCGACGAGGTCAAGGCGCTCGGCCAGAAGGCGGAGGCCGATCTCGAAGGCGTCGACATCCTCGTCAACAATGCCGGCATCACCAAGGACGGCCTGTTCGTGCGCATGTCGGATGCCGACTGGGACAGCGTGCTGGAGGTCAACCTCACCGCCGTCTTCCGCCTGACCCGTGAGCTGACCCATCCGATGATGCGCCGCCGCCATGGCCGCATCATCAACATCACCTCGGTGGTCGGCGTCACCGGCAATCCCGGCCAGACCAATTACTGCGCCTCCAAGGCCGGCATGATCGGCTTTTCCAAGTCGCTGGCGCAGGAGATCGCCACCCGCAACATCACCGTCAACTGCGTCGCCCCGGGCTTCATCGAATCGGCCATGACCGACAAGCTCAACGACAAGCAGAAGGAGACGATCATGGCGGCGATCCCGACCCGGCGCATGGGCACCAGCGCCGAAGTCGCCTCCGCGGTTGCCTATCTCGCCTCCAACGAAGCGGCCTATGTCACCGGCCAGACCATTCATGTGAATGGCGGCATGGCGATGATCTAGGGTGTGTTGACGGACCAAGGTCCGGCGGTTGTGAAAAGCGCCATTTCGGCTTGGACCTCCCGCATTTTTCGTGTAATGCGGCCCGCAACCCGGCGGTTCGGGCAAAAACCGGTCCTGTGGCGTTGCGTTACCCGCAAGACCATATTTCAGCTTGATTAGCGGCATTCCGCCCGCTAACGAAGACAACTCAACATAAGACGAGGATGCCCCAAATGAGTGACACCGCAGAGCGCGTCAAGAAGATCGTCATCGAGCACCTGGGCGTCGATGCCGACAAGGTGACGGAGCAGGCGAGCTTCATCGACGATCTGGGCGCAGACAGCCTCGACACGGTCGAACTCGTCATGGCGTTCGAAGAAGAGTTCGGCGTCGAGATTCCGGACGATGCCGCCGAGACCATCCTGACCGTCGGCGATGCCGTAAAGTACATCGACAAGGCCTCTGCCTGAGGCTTTTCGCAGGCATGATCGGGGAGGACCTGCGATGAGGCGTGTCGTCGTCACGGGCCTTGGCCTGGTTTCGCCGTTCGGCATGGGCTTCGAGCACAGCTGGAAGGAACTGCTGACCGGCCGCAGCGCCGCCAAGCGCGTCACCGAATTCGAAGTGGAGGATCTTGCCTGCAAGATCGCCCACGTCATTCCGCGCGGTGACGGCTCCAACGGCACGCTCAATCCCGAAGCCGTGCTCGAGCCGAAGGAACTGCGTAAGATCGGCGACTTCATCCTCTACGGGATCGTGGCCGCCGACGAGGCGCTGAAGGATTCCGGCTGGCGGCCGAGCACCGAAGAAGAGCGCTGCGCGACCGGCGTCATGATCGGCTCCGGCATCGGCGGGCTCGAGGGCATTGCCGAGAACGCGCTGATCCTGCACGAGCGCGGGCCGCGCCGCATCAGCCCGTTCTTCATTCCCGGAAACATCATCAACCTGGTGTCGGGGCAGGTGTCGATCCGGCACGGGCTGAAAGGCCCCAACCATGCCGTCGTCACCGCTTGCTCGACCGGCGCGCACGCCATCGGCGAT
>NZ_RZSG01000380.1:0-5644 GCF_003997725.1 Mesorhizobium sp. M4A.F.Ca.ET.050.02.1.1 | reverse complement strand
GTAGCGGTCTGACCGGGCAGGGGGGTTGCGATGGCCGACAAGAACGGGCCAGACGGAACCGGAGAAACCGGCCGCGGCAAGCAGCGCGAAGCCGACATCCGCGACGACGATCTTGAGCGCCGCCGGCGTGATCTTGAAGCATCGCTTGCATCAAGAAGGCCGGACCGGCTCGAGGGGAAAGACGACGCGAAAGCAGTGACCGGATACGGTCAGGCACTCAAGCTGTCCAGCGAGTTCATCGCCGGGATAGTGGTCGGTGTCGGCATTGGCTGGATCATCGACCGGCTGGCGGGAATCTCGCCGTGGGGTCTGATCGTCGGCCTGTTGCTGGGGTTTGGCGCCGGCGTGCTCAATGTCCTGCGCTCGGCGGGGCTGGTGGCGCAATTCGGACAGGGCGGCAAGCCGCGTGATCCGGAGGAATGAAGTGGCGCCGTCATGGCGCTGGGTAAGACACTAAGGCCGCGTGCGGCTTTTACGGGGATGTAAATGGCTGCTGACAAGGTCGATCCGATCCACCAGTTCCATATCGTCAAGCTGATTCCGATCAATATCGGTGGCTACGACCTGTCCTTCACCAACTCCGCCTTGTTCATGGTTGCGACCGTCGCTGTCGCATCGGCCTTCCTTTATCTCACCACCGCCAGCCGCAGCCTGGTTCCCGGCCGCCTGCAGTCGGTCTCGGAAATGGCGTACGAATTCGTCTCCAACATGCTGCGGGATGCGGCTGGGAAGCAGGGGTTGAAGTTCTTCCCCTTCGTCTTTTCGCTGTTCATGTTCGTGCTGGTCGCCAATCTGCTCGGCCTGTTCCCGTATTTCTTCACCGTCACCAGCCACATCATCGTCACCTTCGGCCTAGCCGCGCTGGTCATCGGAACCGTCATTGTCTACGGCTTCACCAAGCACGGCCTCGGTTTCCTGAAGTTGTTCGTGCCGCATGGCGTGCCGGTCTTCCTCCTGCCGCTGGTGGTGCTGATCGAGGTGATCTCCTTCGTGTCGCGCCCGGTCAGCCTCTCGGTTCGTCTTTTCGCCAACATGCTGGCCGGCCACATCACGCTGAAAGTCTTCTCGGGCTTCGTCGTCAGCCTCAGCGCGCTGGGCGCGGTCGGTGTTGCCGGCTCGGTACTGCCGCTGGCCATGGCTGTGGCGCTGACGGCGCTGGAGCTGCTGGTCGCCTTCCTGCAGGCCTATGTGTTTGCCGTGCTGACCTGCATGTACCTCAACGACGCCCTGCATCCCGGGCACTGATCACGAGTTTCCGGCATTTGCCGCCGGATGGAATTGCAACGGAATTACGGATCCAAAGGAGTTTGAAATGGACGCAGAAGCAGCAAAGTACATCGGCGCCGGCATCGCTTGCCTGGGCATGGGTGGCGCGGGCATCGGCCTCGGCAACATCTTCGGCAGCTACCTGGCGGGCGCGCTGCGCAACCCGTCGGCCGCCGATGGCCAGTTCGGCCGCCTGATCTTCGGCTTCGCCGTGACCGAAGCTCTGGGCATCTTCTCCCTTCTCATCGCGCTTCTGGCCCTGTTCGGCTGAGCTTCGGGAAGATTGGACAGGCCGGCCGCGACCCGCGGCGGGCCTGATATCAGGGGATAGTCCATGTTCGTGACATCTGCCTTCGCAGAAGAGTCAGCGCCGGCCGCCGAAGGCGCCACCGGTGCGGGAGCCGAAACGCATGCCGGCACCGAGGTGCCGGCCGAGGCACACGGCACGTTCCCGCCATTCGATCCGGCGACGTTCCCGTCGCAGTTGCTGTGGCTGGCGATCACCTTCGGGCTGTTCTACCTGTTCCTGAAGCGGGTGGTGATGCCGCGCGTTGGCGGCATCATCGACGTCCGCAACGACCGCATCACGCAGGATCTCGACCATGCCGCCCGGCTCAAGGGCGAGGCCGACGCCGCCGTTGCTGCTTACGAGCAGGAACTGGCCGAAGCCAAGACGAGAGCCAATGCGATCGGACAGCAGGCCAGCGACGGGGCCAAGGCAGAGGCCGAGGCCGCGCGCAAACAGGTCGAAGCGGAGCTCGACAAGAAACTCGGCGAAGCCGAGGCCAGCATCGCTTCCATCAAGGCTAACGCCATGAAGGAAGTCGGCACCATCGCCGAGGACACCGCTTCGGCCATCGTCGAGGCGCTTGTCGGCGGCAAGGCCAGCAAGGCCGAGATCGCGGCCGCGGTCAAATCCGTGGCCCGGTGAGGAGCGCATCATGGACGCCACATCTCTCGCAACGCTTTGGGCCACGGTTGCCCTGGTCATCTTCCTCGGCATCGCCATCTACATCAAGGTGCCCGGCCTGATCGCCAAGGGGCTCGACGCCCGCGCCGCCAAGATCAGCAACGAGCTTGAAGAAGCCCGCCGGCTGCGCGAGGAGGCACAGCAGTTGCTCGGCCAGTACCAGAAGAAGCGCAAGGAAGCCGAGCAGGAGGCCGCCGACATTGTCGCCGCCGCCAAGCGCGAGGCCGAGTTGCTCGCCACCGAGGCGCACAAGAAGACCGAGGACTATGTCGCGCGCCGGACAGCGCTCGCCGAGCAGAAGATCGGCCAGGCCGAGCGCGAGGCGATCAGCGAGGTTCGCGCCAGCGCCGTCGACATCGCCGTCGAGGCCGCCCGCGCACTGCTTGCCGCCAAGGTCGACGCCAAGGCCGGCGCGGACTTCTTCAAGTCGGCGCTTCAGGACGTGAAGGCCAAGCTGAACTGAGCGCTTCGCCGTTAGAAATCAAAAAGCCGCCTGGGTAACCCGGCGGCTTTTTTGTTTGAGCGAGATATTCTCCCCCCTTGAGGGGGAGATGTCGCCAAAGGCGACAGAGGGGGTCGGTTCGACTGGGCGCGACTTTCTTGCGGACGACAGATGGCGTTGGAGCTTCACGCGAAGCGACCCCCTCTGCCTGCCGGCCATCTCCCCCTCAAGGGGGGAGATTACGCGCACCTTCGCCGCCGCCTCACTCCAGTCCTACAAAGCTCTCTTCTTCCACCACCTCGACGCCGCCCAAGCGAAACGGCGCGAATGACGCCCGGTGCAACCTTGCCACCGGTCCGTGTGCTTCGATCGCCGTGCGGTGGCGCGCCGTCGCGTAGCCCATATGCACCTCGAAGCCATAGCGATCGTGATGGCCGCCGCAGCCGCACATCATGCGGTCGCGCATCACCTTGGCGACAATCGAGGCGGCGGCAATCGACTGCGAACGCTGGTCGCCCTTGATCAGCGCGCGCCCCTCGCAAGCGAGACCGGGCGGCACGTCGCGGCCGTCCGCCAGCGCCAGCTTGGGCTGCAGCGAAAGGCCGGCGACCGCGCGGCGCATGGCTTCGAGGCTGGCCTTCAAGATGTTGCTGCCGTCTATGCCCTCGGCACTGATCGAAGCCATCGCCACGCCGAGCGCCGAACCCAGGATCCTGGCGAATAGCGCTTCGCGTTGCAGATGGGTGAGCCGCTTGGAATCGTCCAGCCCGTCGGGGATGTTGGCGGGATTGAGCACCACCGCCGCCGCGACCACCGGACCGGCCAGCGGGCCGCGGCCAGCCTCGTCCATTCCCGCCACCGGCCACAGGCCGTCGGCCATCGCCTTCGTCTCGATGGAGAAATCGGGTTTCTCGACGATTTCGAAGAGAAGCGGAGAATCGGAACGCGCGCGAGCCATGGTGCGGCGAGGTTCGCATCGGCTCCGATTCTCCGCAAGTCCCTCCGGGTCGGGTGGGGCGCGGACCGGGAGGGCACCGTCTCAAGGCCGGGGACAGGCCGGACGGGATTCTTCTCGCGCCGCCCGGCGAGGGCCGGCGCGAGACCTTCAAAGCAGCATCAACTGCTCGGCGGCGTTGGCTGCGGCAAGAAATTGGTCGGTCCTGAGTTGCCGCCGCTCGGCGTTGAGCCCGAGCCGCTTGGCGGTGATCTCGAAACGGCGGCCGATCTGCCAGGCATAGGGTCCGGCGCCTTTCATGCGCTTGCCCCACTCCGAATCGTAGTCCTTGCCGTCACGCATCGAGCGGATCAGCGACATCACATGCCGGTAGCGGTCCGGGTAATGACGCAACAACCAGTCCTTGAAGATCGGCGCCACCTCCAGCGGCAGCCGCAAAATGACATAGCCGGCCTCGCGCGCGCCGGCGGCGCGTGCCGAATCGAGGATGCGCTCCATCTCCGGATCGGTGAGACCGGGGATGATCGGCGCGACCATGACGGAGGCGGGAATGCCGGCGTCGGACAGCTGCCTGATCGCTTCCAGCCGCTTGGTCGGCGTCGACGCGCGCGGCTCCATCGTGCGCGCCAGCATGCGGTCGAGCGTCGTCACCGACAGCGCCACCTTGGCGAGCCCGCGCTCCGCCATGCGCGACAGGATGTCGATGTCGCGCGTCACCAGCGCCGATTTGGTGACGATGCCGACCGGGTGGCCGCGCGCTTCCAGCACTTCGAGGATCTCGCGCATGATCCGGTATTGTTTCTCGATCGGCTGGTACGGATCGGTGTTAGTGCCGATGGCGATGGTGCGCGGCTGGTAGCCGGGCTTAGACAGCTCCTTGTCGAGCATGCGCGCCGCATCCGGCTTGGCAAACAGCTTGGATTCGAAATCGAGCCCCGGCGACAGGCCCATGAACGCATGCGTCGGCCTGGCGAAGCAGTAGACGCAGCCGTGCTCGCAGCCGCGATAGGGGTTGATCGAGCGGTCGAAGGAGATGTCGGGCGACTCGTTGCGCGTAATAATAGTGCGCGGCCTCTCGACTTGCACCTCGGTCTTGAACGGCGGCAGGTCCTCCAGCGAATTCCAGCCATCGTCGAACACATGCCGGCTGACCGGCTCGAAGCGGCCGGACGGATTGATGCCGGCGGAACGACCGCGATTGCGGTCGGACCGCACGCGCATGCCGCTCTGCTCGATCATCGCATTCGCCATCTCGGCTCTCCCAGCCCCGAAGGCTGCAATGTCGGCACGCACGATCTGTTCCATTTTCGCCCTCTCCCAAGGACTGTCAGCAGGCTGTCGAATCGCTCTGTTCATGAAACTATTCCTATTTTCTTGATGAGAACAAAGCAAGAACTTTTTATGCCACATGCAAGCTGGCGCTGCGCGCGGCTTTCCGCTATTCGGCTGGCAATGCTCAGCGTTCTCATTGAAACCCTGAATGACGAAGAGGGCCTTGCCCGCACGCTTGCCTCGCTGATCGGCGGCGCGGTCGAAGGCGTGGTGCGCGACGTCGTCGTCTGCGATACCGGCTCGACCGACCAGACGCACCGCGTTGCCGACCATGCCGGCTGCCACTATGTCACAGGCGGCATTTCCGTCGGTATCCGGCAGGCCAAGGGCGATTGGCTGCTGTTGCTGGAGCCCGGCGCGCGGCTGTCGGACGGCTGGATCGACGAGGTCGTGGCCCACATGGCGAGGCACACAATGCCGGCGCGCTTTTCCCGCGCGCGCGGCAGCCGCGCGCCATTCCTGGCCAGGGTCTTCTCCGGCAACAGGGCGCTGGCCGAGGGGCTGGTCATCAGCAAGCGCCAGGCCACGGCGCTTTCGAAAAGCGCCCGCAGCGCCGAGGCCATCGCGCGCGGCCTGGCGACGAAGAGGCTCGACGCCGAGATCTGGGTCGCGCCGCCGAAGTGATCCTTCTCGCCGTTTTTGGGAGGAGAAGGCGCCGGCAGCGGAGAAGGGGTTGTGT
>NZ_RZSG01000037.1:0-20283 GCF_003997725.1 Mesorhizobium sp. M4A.F.Ca.ET.050.02.1.1 | reverse complement strand
GAAGAGGATCCGCCGGCCGGTCGCGAGCGGATCGGCTGGAAGCCGGTAACCAACCTGCCGGTCGAAGATCTCTCCGTGGCGGTCGAGAAGCTCAGCTAGTGGATTGAATCTAACACTTGGTGCCCACGCTTGACGGCGGCGTTGATTTTGTCGGGGTCGGCGGTCCAGGAGAAGGGTTTGGGTTGTCGATTGTGCTCGGCGAGGAAGCGGTTTATGGCCGCCTGCAGGTCGACGACAGAATGAAAGACGCCTCGCTTGAGGCGTCGCTTCGACAGCTTGGCGAAGAAGCCCTCGACGGCGTTGAGCCAGGAGCAAGACGTGGGGGTAAAGTGGAAGTCGTGGAATGATCCAACTGGCATGGCGCCTCCTCATGTTCCAGAAGGAAAGCGCCCTCGCGCATTGGTACCGCGGCCGGACGGTCGATGCCGGTCATGGCACGCGCACGTCGCTGATTGTCGCCATGGCGCGCAAGCTGCTGATCGAATTATGGCGCTTCGTGACTGGCCAAGCGCCGGTCGGCGTCGCGCTGCGGCCTGCTTGAACCGGCGAGAATAAGAAAGCTTTCGGAGCCGCTCGGATATCGCTGGCATCCGATGACGATCCGAGGTGGCGGTGACCCGAACCCACGAATGGCTTGCATGCCGCCTTGTAGAATGGGCCCACCGCTCCGGAGCTCAGCCGCCGATGCGCATTACTGCATAATGGTCCAGATCCTTTGGATCTACCGAATACAAGTAGTCGCCCGTGAACTATCGGCAAGGCATTGATCTGGCTCACTGATTGAGGAAGATCTGGGAATTGGCATTGCAGGATTTGCGGTGTTTGGCCGCTGTTTTCTTGCAATTCGATTTGCCGATTTCCATTGTGCGCCAATGCGTGGTTCACTCGGTTTGGCGAGGCGAATCGAGGGGACGGCGGTGTCCAGTCCACGCGAGAAGCGCGAGACGGGAGAGCAGGACCTGTTCCGCTCCAGGCTCGATCAGATCATCAACATGAAGCATGAGCTGGTGCGGCTGGCGCCACACGCAGGTCTTGGACTTGCCGGTTTGCCGCATGATTTCGACAGTGCCGACGCCATCGGCGCTCAGCAGGATGATTTCGGCCCGCCAGACGTGCTTCTGCGGCGCATTGCGATCCCTGATCAGCGCAGCCAGGCGCTGGCGATCAATCGAAGAAACGGGTGAGCGAGATTCCTATGCGCATCCGGCAGACTCGCGCAGACGCCGCCAAAGGGGAATCCCAAATCGGACTCTTCCGTTAGGTGGAAACCACTAGTACACCCTGGAAGGCGGAGGTTCCACCATGAAGTCCGCCTGAAGTGCCGAGGCTCGAGACTGCAGAGAGACGGGCGAAGTTCCTCCCTCTCATCACGTAGTCAGACAACCCGCGGACTACCCTCAACTAGGGGCAGGTACCGAATACAATCATTCCGTGGCCATAAACGACTTAACCAACTCGTCCAAGGCCTTCATTTGGAATAGAAAGGATGGAAGCTTTTCGAGCGGCATGGCGCTCGCCCCGTCACACAGTGCGTTTTCGGGATCAGGGTGGGCCTCCAAGAAAATACCTGCCAAGCCCACCCCTAATCCGGCGCGTGCCAATTCAACTAGCTGATCACGCCGTCCACCAGAGGTTGTGGCTCCGGGTTTGCGGAATTGCAGTGAATGCGTAACATCCAATATGATTGGCACGCCCTCGTTTACGTCTCTCATCATGGAGACGCCAAGCATATCCACAACCAGGTTATCATAACCGAAACAAGTACCGCGCTCGCAGATAATTACTCGACTATTACCAAATTCACAGAATTTTTCCACGATATGTTTAGTCTGAACAGGGCTCATGAACTGTGGCTTCTTCACGTTTACAGCTTTTCCAGTCTTCGCCAAAGCCGCCACAAGATCAGTCTGCCGCGCTAAGAAGGCCGGCAGTTGCAACATATCGCAGACTTCCGCTACCACAAGCGCCTGTTCTGGAAGGTGGACATCAGTCAGGACTGGAACATCAAGCCTATCGCGCACATCCTGAAGTATTCTCAGGCCTTCTTCCATTCCAGGTCCTCGATACGATTTATGGCTTGAGCGATTCGCTTTATCAAAGGATGCCTTAAAGACATAGGAGATTTCATGCCGCAGAGTCTGTCGTTTCATCGTTTCTGCAACATTCAACGCCAGGTCGCGACTTTCCAAAACATTTACGCCGCCGATTAATACAGCCGGCTTGGTGTTTCCAAACTCAACTCTACCTACTTTGACGGTTTCCATAAGAGAACTCCTAAACATATACTCAGATAGCCAACGTTGATCACCCGACGCGTCGACCGGGACGGTGGATAAAGCAGTGTATGCTCGAGCCTTGTACGGCTTCTCTGTTCGAGCTTAGCCGATGCCATGCCAATGTCGCGATGGGGAACGCCAGCAGCGAGCCCGCCGAGAAAAGGCGGCTTTCCGGCTTCCTTCCGCACCACTCCTCGGTGCTTACGATTAGCAGTCCATCTTAAGGGAGATCATGACAACTCTGGGACTAGTCCGATTGCGGCGGATGGCTCGACGAGTCAATTAGACAAGCGATACCAGGCCAAGGCTCCCTATTTGATTTAATTCAGGTTCTCCTCCTGTTCAAAACAGATGTTATTCAGCACCGTTCTGGGTGGGAGCGTAGCGTCACGGCGCCAAAGCCGAAGTACGGTTCCGGCCTCGAGGAGTTTCAGGGACGTTTTTCTAAGTGTCGGAACAAATTCGAGCAATCGATTTCGCGTCACTCGAGCGATCGGCCCGGCTACACTAATAGTGCCCAACAGAGGCGCTTCCTGGCCGATAGCCGTCGGAATTCCGACGGCTACTGCAGCAACGCCCGGCTCAGCTTCCTCCCACACGAATCCATAACCTCGCTGTTTGGTCGTATGCAACTCCCTGAGTAAGCTTTCGACGGATTGCAGCACGTTAGGTCCGTGCTCCTGAGGCGTTCCGAAGCCGTCTCGAAGGACAGCTGTAACTGCGTCGTCGGTCGGCAATGATGATAGCCAAATCTTTCCGGTTGCCGTAGCGTGCAGGGCGACATCTCGCCCCATGCCGGCGTCGACCACGAGGCTACCACGGGCACCTTGTGCCTTTGCAATCCAGACGAGACGGTCACTGTCCACCACTGTCATGCCGACCAATTCTTCAAATTCCCCAGCTAGTTTGTTGAGCAAAGCTTGGCAATGTTCCAGGCCCCCACTGTCTCCCAGGGTTCGAAATCCCAAGGCGGCCATCTTCATTGTTAAACGATAGTTCCGGCTCTTAACCTGTGTGGCAAATCCACACGCAGTTAACGAGGAGAGCACCCGGTGGGTTGCACTTTTCGGTAACCCGGCGAGTTCGCTAATTTCGCCTAGCGAAAGTCCTTCAGGCGCTCCTGCGAGGATTTCCAGCAGCGCGAGGCCTCGTTCCAGGTTGGCAGCGCTCGACAATGGGATAGATCCTTGCTGATAGCTGCAACGCTATAACGGGGGCGGGTGAGCTCGACTTATGCGTTCATAGCCTGGTTCTTTTTAAAGGGCCATCCTGCAATAGGAGCATTATTGAAAGTGAAACATTTCTTTGCAAATCACAACATGGCATTCACGACTGTATGGCCTATGATAGCCACATTCTCATAAATACGGGGCGGCTTGACTATGCCTGATCTCTACGCCGGATACATCGAGTGCGAGGACCGATCGCAAGCGCCCGGCCTTGCTGCACCTAGATCGTCAATGCTCGATCGGGCACGGGATGCTATACTGCAGGAAGCGAAAACGCTTACGACAGTCGCTGCTCGTCTCGATGAACAGATTTGCCTATTGGCAGATTACATCATTTCAAGCTCGGCTCTCGTTGTCGTTTCGGGCGTTGGCAAATCAGGCCTTGTTGGGGAAAAGATCTCGGCAACACTGGTTTCGACCGGTACGCGCTCGATCGCGCTGGATCCACTCGACGCTTTGCATGGCAGCCTTGGAAGAGTTTGCTCGGGCGACGTGTTTCTTGCTTTGTCAAAGTCGGGCCAAACTGAAGAACTAATGCAGATGGTGCGGGCATTTAAGACCCAGCCGATTCGGATCGCCTTGATAACCGCAAACGGGAGTTCCTCGCTGGCTGAGATGGCCCACCATGTCCTCGATATAGGGCCGGTTGAGGAGGTCGGCATCTTAAGGTTAGCGCCGACGGCTAGCACCACCGCCATGATGGCGATCGGAGACGCTTTAGCGGTTATCCTAGAAGAGTGGCGCGGCTTCACCCGCGATGACTTTGCGCGAGTTCATCCAGGTGGAAATCTCGGCAGGGTGTTGGCACGACGCACTTCATCCTATTAATCGCAAGAGATGCGTAAATTGCCAAAGCGGCGATGTCACACCGCAGACGAGCAGGAATGGATTATTCTAGGAAGGCTTTTTTCACCTCGACTGCTGAAGCGGGACTCGTATGGAAAACGCAAACTAACACTATGGCAATGACGTTTCGGCACCCATCTCCGAGAAGAGACCCTCAGGCAAAAGCCGGCTCAGAGACCCTCCTTAGGCTCTCTCGCATCCGCCGCAGGGCAAATACAGCTAGGATGCTTATTCCAGAAAATTGCGCGCGCAACGCCATGATTCATGTCCAGTTCGCAAACATTACCGGTGTCGACGCGCAGCCATTGGGTGCCGAAAAAATTCGGCTGTTCTTGTCCGAGAGCGCGCCCGATGCACTTAATGGGCCCATGAGCAGCCACTACGAGAACGGTTTTGGCAGAGCCATAAGTGCGTTCAAGATCATCAAGAAAACAGCCGATCGCTTTCACGTAGCCTCTCCGTCGCGTTTTCCAGTTCTTCGACACGGGCCAGATGCTGCGCTGATACCAGTTGTAGAATTCATCGGCGCCGAAACGCCGGATTACCTCCTCGTTCGAGAGCCCGTTCCAACTGCCGTAATCAATTTCATTCAGTCTCGAATCTTCGACCGGTACTTGCCTGACGCCGCAGGCCGCCAGAACGATATCAGAATACGTGCGGGTTCGTTTGGAAGGGCCGCAGAATGTTGCGACCGGGATGCGGCCGGCTTTTCGGAGAGCCGTTCCGAGTTGCCACGCCTGACGCTTACCTTCGGCAACAAGAGGAGGATTGGCTTCCCCTCCCACCCATATAGCCGTTTCATCGGACGAGAAGGTGTTCCCGTGTCTAGAAAGCACGATTCTCATAGATAGTCCTCACAGGGTCCTTGAGATTGCTCCCTATTAGCTGTTTTAGAAAAGGCAGTGTATTTAATATTTGTAACGTATTTTGTTATCGGTGAAAAATTTGAGTGCACCTGTTTCATCTTTCAAGGAGAGTATAAATGTCAGGTAGGCTCGCAGGACAAGTGGCTGTCGTAAGCGGAGGAAACGGGGGGATCGGTCTGGCTATAGCGGAACGACTTGCAAGTGAGGGCTCGCTGGTCGCTATTTTGGACTTGACAGACAGAGAGCACGTGAAGGGAGGCCGCTTGTTGCCGATACAGTGTGATGTAACTGATTTTGAAAGTGTGCGAATCTCTCTTGCACGCGTACGTGAAGCTTTCGGCACCATTCAGATTTTGGTCAACTCGGCCGGGGTCCTCGGACCTGTCGCCAACGCAGTTGACATCGAGGTTGACGCATGGCGCCTAGTTATCGAAGCAAATTTAACGAGCACGTTCATCTGCTGTAAGGCCGTGGCAGTAGGCATGATCGCGGCCGGGTACGGCCGGATCATTAACATAGCCTCAGTGCAAGGAAAGGAGGGCACGTCACTCGCTGGCCCCTATGCCGCGTCCAAGGCCGGGGTAATAGCTTTTACAAAAACTCTCGGAAAGGAGCTCGCCACCACTGGAGTTCTAGTGAACTGCATTACGCCATCTGCAGTAGACACCGGGATGTTTGATGAAATCTCGAGCGAGCGCCGCGCGGATCTTCTCGATCGTATCCCTATGGGCCGGTTTTGTTCTGCGTACGAGGTCGCCGCAATGACAGCGTGGTTGGCGGGCGATCAATGCTCTTTTTCAACCGGGGCCGTCTTTGATATGTCCGGCGGAAGATCCACCTACTAGAGCACGTAGGTCGATCGATGAATCAATCGCAATGGGACATGATTCAACGTCCCCAATCAATGAGGTGACTGATGGCACGAGTACTCAGCGAGGTCCTTCAGTCGGGTATGGAGGCTGCAATGGGGTATACCGGTGCGACAGGTTGCGGAGCGGTCGGCGCAACTTCGTACGGGATCCAGAGTTAGCCAAAAGCGATATGAAGATGGGGAAGATTTTTGCGCCCGATAGTGGTCATACCGACAAGACTCGGCTCCTCTAGGCTTCCCGGCAAGGCGCTGAGCGATATCAATGGGCAACCAATGATTGCCCATGTCTGGCGCAGAGGTATTGAAGCAGGCATAGGACCGCTGGTCGTCGCCTGCGGGGATCAGGAGATCGTCAATGCCGTCAGAGAATTCGGGGGTCGACCGGTCTTGACAGATTCGGCCCTCCCGTCGGGCTCGGATCGCGCGTACGCAGCTTTGTGCGAGGTTGACCCCGAAGAAAAATACGATACAGTCGTTGTTCTCCAAGGGGATTTGCCGACCATCGATCCTTCGGCTATCAAGGCCACACTGGCACCTCTGGTCCGTGATACAGAATGCGAAATCGCGACGCTGGCCACTGTGATCGACGACCCAGTGGAACTCCACGCACCACAGGTCGTCAAAATCGCATTGGCCATGATACCCGGCGATATCATTGGGCGAGCGGTCTACTTCAGCCGTATGGTTATCCCATACGGTACGGGAGAGCACTATCACCATATCGGAATGTACACGTATCGACGGCAGGCTCTTGCCAAGTATGTCAGCCTGCCCTGCGGCGTTCTGGAACAACGCGAGGGCCTCGAACAATTAAGGGCTATTGAATACGGCATGCGTATAGACGTCAGTGTCGTTCAGACAGAACCGCTGGGAGTCGATACACCTGTAGACTTGGAAAGGGCGAGAGCGCTTCTAGCTGGTCGTTGAAGGAGGTCGCTCGACCGGCCGGCCATCGCTACAGGCGCGGTGCGTTCGAGACCGACCGTTTCCTGGGCTTCCTCCGGGCAGCATTGGGGCGAAGAAGACTCGATCCCGCTGGCAGAGGCAATTCAGCGCTGGTATGGGCGGCACCCCGGCCGCAAAGCCGTCACGCTCACCAACGAGTTCGGCGTCATCCGCCAGCTCTGCCTGCACCGCCGGCGACGCGATCGGACCAGCTATGTGCCCGAGCCCAGCTGGGCACCGGTGAAGGAGTCGACCTTCTTCCCCATATATTTTCAGCCAGGACGAGATCCGCCGGATCCTTGCTGTCGCCTCGGCGCATCAGGGCGCGCCACGGATTGGGCAGTTTTCACGGGCGTCTGCTTACATTTGACGCGTGAACCGATTGAGTGATCGCTTGAGACCGAGGTTCTCTCTTAGAGTTTGTCCGAAGTATGTGCATCTGAATTTCCCTTGCCGGCGCAACTCGGGAACGACCAGCTGAACAAAATCCTCGAATCCACCAGGAACCGCAGCCGGCAATATATTGAATCCGTCAGCTGCATGTTGATCAAATACATCAACCATGGTGTCCGCAATTTCATCCGGGGTTCCAACAACCAGTCGATGGCCACGGCTATCCGATATCCGGCGGATTAGCTGCCTCCAGGTGAATTTCTGGCGGGCGGCCAAGTCGAGTAGCAATTTCTGACGACTCTGGATGAAATTCGTTTGCGGTAAAGCTTCGGGGACTAATGAGTCAAGGTTAATTGAACGCAGGTCGGCGACAGACCCAAGCCAAAGAGAGGCCTCTTCCATCAGAACATCATCGTGTGTATATGATTGTAGTAGTTGAAGCTTCTCAGAAGCTTCTTGCTTAGTTCTCCCAACGATCGGGATAATGCCCGACATTACCAGTACCTGATCGTCCTCTCGTCCAAGCGCTCGCGCTTTCTCTTTAAGATTCGTGTAGTATTGTTTTCCGCTCTCTAAAGAGGGCTCGGCGGTGTACACGACTTCGCCCACCTCTGCAGCGAACGCAATTCCGGCATCGGATGCGCCAGCCTGAACCAACACGGGATAGCCTTGCGGCGGTCTCGAAATGTTGAGTGGCCCTCTGACTGAAAAGTGGTTCCCTTGGTGGTTAAGCAGACGCACCTTCGAAGCGTCAGCGTAAATACCACTTTGCTTGTCGCGAATGAAAACGTCGTCCTCCCACGTATCCCAAAGACCTTTGACGACTTCCACGAATTCCCTCGCTCGAGCGTAGCGCGTGTCATGATCTGGAAGTTCCTTTTCACCAAAATTTTGGGCTTCGAAATTACTTGCGGAAGTGACAATGTTCCAGGCCGCGCGTCCTCGCGACAAATGGTCAAGTGATGCGAACATGCGTGCAAGATGATAAGGTTGGTAGTACGTCGTCGTGGCTGTCGCGACTAGGCCGATGTTCTGTGTTCTCGATGAAAGCGCGGACAATAGCGTAATAGGCTCGAACCCTTCGATACCACTTACGCGGGCTACGGCTGCGTGATCACCTATTACGCCTTGATGATCGGCTAGAAATACGAGGTGGAACGCCGCGCCTTCGGCAAGTGCTGCTAGTTCAGCATATTGGTCGATATCAACTCCGCGGTTCGCTGCCGTGCTTGGATCGCGCCATGCACCTGGGTGATATCCCGCCCCCCGAGTGAGATATAGACCGAGCTTCATTTCATCATTGCGTCGCATACCGCATCTCCGTTCAATTGGACTGCCCTCCCGCAATGGGTTCGGCTGGTCGGTCGTGCACGTTGCCGAGAGAGACTACCAGGAGGCAGACACTGCTGTTTAAGTGGCGCCTTCCCGGTCTTTCCAGTGTAAATCGGCCTACTCTTTCGGCCAAAGTTCATACGTTGCCTTGATAGCATTTCGACGGACTTCCGTTTTCAAAATTATGTAAAAGTTTGTTGTAGGCTTGTAACACTTGGAATATCTGTCCACAGAACGAGCCTGCTCACACGAAGGTCACTGCGTTGGACGGTCGTGAGGGGATTGTTGACAACTGCCTAAGCCAATGACGCTTGGCCTCTAGGCTTAGGACTTATTGGTCAAAGCCAGAAGATGATGGCTGCTGCGATGCAGATGGCGGAGAAGAAGGTGTTGGCGCATGGGTCGTAGCGGGGTGCGATGCCCTGACAGTCCTTGAGCTTTGCGAATAGGTTCTCGACCTTGTGGCGGTGGCGGTAGAGCACAGCGTCATAGGCGTATTGGACTTTGCGGCTTCGGCTCGAGGGGATGCACGGCTCAATGCCCCTGGCTGCGAGTTGCTCGCGGAACCACGCGCTGTCATAGCCGCGATCGGCGATGAGATGAGAGGACGCTGGCATGGCGTCGAGGACGAGGACGAGCGCCTGTGTCGATTCGGTGCCCGCGGATCTTGATCTGCCGATCTCTTCGTCCAATACACTCCAAGAGCCCCGTCTGCCCTGACGCGTCCGAGATTGTCAAGCGAAGTGAGGATTTGACCCCCGCATTGCCTCAAGCAAAATGTTATCGACAGTGTCGCTATTCCGAACGGGGTGGCCGAGGTTCGCCATCGGGTTCGGAGGATGGATGGGGAGGCGGATCAGCATGGCAGCACGGTCGGAATTGATAGAGGCGATTGTCGAGCGGTATAGAATGGGGTGTCGGGACGACAAGCGCCGAATTCTGGATGAGTTCGTGGCGGTGACCGGCTATCACCGCAAGCACGCGATCCGTTGCGCCATCGCGAGTTTAAGTCACCCTGCGATAACCGACACAGCCTTCGCTATGGCGCCGATGTCCGCGAGGCGATTGTGGTGTTGTGGGAGGCATCGGAGTGGCTGCGTTCCAAACGCGACTGCGGCCGCTGATACCTGTCCTGTTGCCAGCGCTTGAGCAGCATGGCCGGTTAGAGATCGATGACGTGCTCCGCGGCAAGCTGCTGACGGTAAGCCCTGCGACGATGGATCGGCTTTTGACGGAGGTGCGCGTTGTGGCTCGCGACGGCCAGCGTCGTCGAGCGGGAATGAGTTCGGCGGTCCGCCGATCGGTGCCGGTGCGGATCTTCGGGGATTGGAATGATCCGCAACCCGGCTTCGTCGAAGTCGATTTTATGGCTCATTCAGGCACGTGAAGGGTTCAGCGGCGCCAGTCTGCAGCGGCCGGGGGGTTGGAGCGACTGCGCGATCTCGCCGCCGAGGGCCACATTCAGGCTGTCCTCATCCATTCGCCTGACCGGCTGAGCCGGAAGTATGCCTATCAGGTCCTGCTGACCGAGGAGCCCGGCAGGGCGTCGAGACGGTTTTCCTGAAGGCGCCGCATTCCGGCACCCCGGAAGATCAGTTGATGCTGCAGTTCCAGGGCCTGATCGCCGAATACGAGCGGGCGCAAATTCTCGAACGGTCCCGCCGCGGCAAGCGTCATCGCGCCAAAGCCGGGGAAGTATCGGTCCTGCGCGGCGCGCCCTATGGCTACCGCTATATTCGCAAGACCAGCGATGCGCCGGCACGCTACGAGATCGACGCCGCCGAGGCAGAGGTCGTGCGATTGGTGTGCGACAGATACACACGGTCGATGGTTTGAGCATTGGCGCGATTGCCCGGCTCTTGCGGGAACTGGGGCTGCCCACGCGCCGGCGGGTACCCGCTGGGAGCGATCGGGAATATGGGCGATCCTACGCAATCCGGCCTATCAGGGCACGGCCTGCTTCAACAAGACACGGATCGGGCCCAGGCAGAAGGTGACGAGGCTGCGATCATGCCCGCGTCGCTCAGCCATTGCCGTCGACTTCGGCGAGAAACGCCCGCAGCGCCCGGCTCACGATGTCGCTGATCGTCGTCCCTTCCGCCGCCGCCCGCGCCCGGATGGCATCGACCAGGCCCGGGGGGAGCTTGAACGTCACCGCCGCCGCCGGCTCTGCAACCGTCACCGGGTGGTCGACCATCTGGGCCTCCTCGATGTAGCGATAGGCCTGACGACGCGACATCGCGAACTGGCGCGACAACGACAACGCAGCCTCCGCCACGCTTTGCCCCCGCGTGAGCAACCCATGGGCTGCATTGTGACGCGCCGCCTTCTGCGCTTCGGTCGATCGCGACATGTGTCATGTGCATATTACCTTTTCAGACGCAAATCAAGCACGGCGTGTGCGCTCGACCACTTCTCCGTTCTTCTCCATCGGCGCTGCCGGCCATCTTTCGATGTAGAGCAGAGCCTCGCTTGCATGCGACATGTTTTCTCACCGGCTTCAGCAGGAGATCGTGCGGAAAGTTGTCAAACAGCTCTTTGATGTCGAATTCCAGAATCCAGTCATACTTCCAGCACCGCTGCCGCGTCGCGCCCACGGCATCCAGGGCCGATTTTCCGGGCCTGTAGCCGTAGGAGTCTGGAAGAAAGAGGGAGTCCAAATCCGGCTCAATAGGGCGGCTCACACCGCGGTCGTAACGACTGGCTTGCCTGCTTGGCTGGCTCGCGCTGCATGACATGGTTCTTTGTCGCCACGTCGTAAAGCGCTACCAGTTCCTCCGGATAGTACCGGTCCAGGATCTTGCGTGCCTTTGCCATCTTGTAGTCGGTGATCGGCACCACCCAATCCAGGGTCAAGGCTAGAAAGAGGTCGCGGAGATCGTCAATATCGCGTGTCTCTTCGTTCACGATGAAAGCGCCAATGTTCGACGTGTTGAAGTGTTCCAACTTAGTGCGCGGATAGATTTTGACCGCGGACACTGTGCACATCAGTAACTTTGGGGCTATGGATTTGGTCTTCTGCACCACGAGGTTGAGACTGATGTCATGCAGGACGAACACGCAATCCTCCGTCACAAATGGAAGGATGGTCAGAAAATCGAGCAACTCGCCGGGGAGGCCGTGGGCGGCGTCGAGCAGTACGAAATCAATTCCACCCCCGATCTGCTCAATGTGCGAAGAAACCATGCCATTGGTGTAGATTTGCCATTTTGATATCAACTCTGGGAAATGGTGTCCCACAAGGAAACCAGTATCGCGCTGTTTCTGTTTTGGGACGTTGTTCCAAACATCGAGATAATATTGCGAAGATATGTCGATCGAGTGGACCCGCGCGTCGGCGTCACTCGCCTGCAGCAAAAGCGCGGAGCTTGCGCCGGAAGACACCCCGACCTCAAGGATCTTCCTCGGTTTGTAGACAGAGAGAAGCCCGAGGATGAAGCAGCGTTCCTTCTCTGACATCTCGGAATATTCGGAAACTCGTGGGTCCGCCGCGATTTGATGCTCTGATCCGATTCCTTCGAAGTCGCAATGGTGCCTCATGCTCATGGTTCGCTCCCTAGGTTTGCGGTGAGGGTATCATTGTGGGCTAGCTGCGGCCGCCAAGTTTTTGTGAATTTATTTCAAGGATCTGTTGCAACGTTCGGTTTAATTGCGGTGTGGCACACGCAGCGTCTCGATTGTCGGAGGGTTTGCGATGTTGAAGACATTCCGGCCGCTTCCGAAGTTCGAAAGCCGTTGGCCCTTCTCTCGGGCTAACTCCACGCCTGCATCATACCGTGGCAGTGAAAGCCAGAGCGACAACAGGCCCTGGTCCCACGTCATAATGCCCATCTCGCTACGTTACTGAAAGACAAAGGTCTTTTGCTCCAGATTTGATGATGACGGCCCGTTGAGACATGGGCCAGCGTGTTCGATCAGATGCGAATCTTCGATATTCCGTCGTTTGATGACCCAAGGTGCGCCTTTGCAATATTGCTGGGCGGGGATGATGCCGGCGCGAATCTGGCGAAGGACCGTCGCGGAGCTCAGATTGAGCATCCTGGCGGCTTCGGTCAACGTGACTTCGCCGCGCTCGGCCCATTCGCCATCCCTGTAGACCGCGATGCCGTGCGTGTTGCGGAAGCCCCGCACACGCGACTGCGACCATCCATTCGATCGACCTGTCCGCTTTCCTGCCCGGTTGAGTAGTCCGGCAATGGCCTTGTCGGGCATCAGTCGCGAGCGGGCGCGGATCAACTCCACCGTCTCCGGCTCGACCGACCACCGCGTTTGACCCCGCCGGTTCTTTCTCACCGTCAGGCGGGTATGATCGCCGCCCTGCCAATGCAACAACAGATGAATCTGGTCACCCTCGACGTGTGCCACGACCTCGCGCAACACGACCCGGATGATGCGCTTACGCGTGACGGCAGTGGCCGCCGGATGATGCCACGCGGCTTCCAGGTCGGCCCCCATTTGCAATAGGCGCTGGCGCTCCTCGGCGCTCAAAGCGGCCGGCCGCTGTCGGACCAGGGCCTCCAGTTCTTCCTCGAGTGCGCGTACGGCCGCGAGGGCGCCGTTCCACCGTCGCTCGAGTTCGTGAGCAACCAGACGATTCTCAGGGTCGACCGTGTCATACTGCCGGCGCGCTCTGATTGCCTCATATCGCGCCTGTTCGAGCGCCAACTCGATCTGGCGCTGTTTTTCGCCAGACTGATGCTCGCGCTGCGCGATCGCCTGGATGGCCGCTTCAACGCCGAGCGGCTGCAGCAACCGCACGATCTCGGCTCCCACCGCCTCATCGACCCGTAATGCGCCAAACGAGATACAGGGGTCACCGTCGGGATTGCTCCGGGTCGCGTCACACTTATAGCGGCCGACATCACCCTTGGCGCCATTATAGCCAACAAGCAGCCGGCGGCCGCAATGACCGCAACGCAATAGCCCGGCGAGCAAAGCCTCTCCCTTGCGCACCGGCCCGCGCACCATCATGCCCTTGCCGTTGGCATTGTCAGCAATCAGCCGTTGATTCCTTTCAAAGTCTGCCCAGGACAAATAGCCTTCGTGATGATCAACGAGCAAGACTGCCCAATCTGAGCGAGCTTTGCGACGGCCGCGCACGATTCGCTTGCGGCCATTTTCGATTATCGTCCGACTTCCGGTTCGGCCAAAGGCATAAGCACCAGCATAAACAGGATTGGTGAGAAGGTTGCTCACCGTCGTGTAGACCGGAGGTTTCCACAGCACATGCTGCTGTCCGGAGATCCTGGGGTTGATGTACGGCAGCGCTATCTGGTCACTGCGAAGCGATAAGAACACCTGACGGATGCTTTGCATTTCGGCAAAGCGGGTGAAGACCAACCCAATCGCCTCGCGCACGCGCAGGTCGGGATCCATTTCGATTTTGTCGCGGCCCACTTTCACATAGCCGACGGCGACCGTGAAGAAGAGCTCACCCCGTCGTGCCTTCTGCTTCAAGGCTTCCATCGAACGGGCCCGCAGGAGCGACAGTTCGAGCTCGCTCATCGTCCCTTTCATGCCCAGCAATAATCGATCGTTCGGATGGCGTGGTTCATAGGTTCCATCCTCATCGACGATCACAGTGCCAACCAGGCCGCAAAATTCGATCAGCGTGTGCCAGTCGCGCCCGTTGCGCGCCAGACGCGACACCTCGATTGCAAACACGGCGCCGACACGGCCTTCACAGATCGCTGCCAGCAGCTTCTCGAAGCCCGGACGACTGACACCCGAACCCGAGCGGCCAAGGTCGTCATCGATGACTGTCACATCTGTCCAGCCAAGAGCACGGGCACGGTCAGCAAGGCCATATTGACGTCGCCGGCTCTCATGATTGTTGGCAAGCTGGTCGACGGTCGATTGGCGGATGTAGATGTAGGCGCCGCGCGCCAGGTGGTCAGACGTGATCTTCATCACCGGCCTCCGTCGCTGCGGCTGCGCCGCGTGCTTCCGACAGCAGCGCGCTCACCAGTGGCAATAGCTTCGTCCGCTCGGCCGGTGCTATCGGTGCCGGCGGGGTCTTGGGCACAAAGAGATCGAGTTGGCGGTGACAGGATTGACGATGCTTCATGCTTGTCTCCTCCTTCGCAACGGGAATCGTCGCGAAGCAAGGTTAGACAGGCATCGAGCTCAAGACGAAGTTCGCGCAGATACGTCAGCGACAGACGGGGACTCTCCGTCACCATCATCACCTCCGCACGATCCTCCGTCATCCAGATCGGCAACTGCACCAGGGTGCCGTCAAGCTGGCGGATGATCAGAGCGACCTCGTCACCATGGCGATTGCGCCCGGCAACAATAACCGCTTCCCCGTAACGGGGATGAAATCGATAGCGGATAATCGCCTCACCCGACTGATAGCGGGCATTATGAAGTTGTTGCACCAACGCCCGGAACTGTCATCAGCCTTCTGCAAACAGCGTCATTCTTCGCAATGGACAGCAGCCGGTCATGAAGCACGGTGAACTGCTCGCGAAGTTTCTGTCGCGCCACAAGAAAGGCATCCATTATGTCGCACAGTTCCGACCATGTCGCCGGCGAGATCCCGGATGCGTTCCTCGAACTTGCCGGCGCCAACGATGGCAACCTTCAAGCCGAAGTTGCGCAACAGGCCACGGATATCGTTCTCGATAGCAATGGCCTTCTCCTGAAGCAGTTTACGTACGGTTAACAGGACGCGTCGCTTCTGGCTTGCCGGCGTTTTGACATGGACCGGTCGAAAGAGATTGACACGCATCATCTGCGCGATGCCGCGAGCGTCGTTTCGGTCGGTCTTGTTAACCTGTGCCTTCAGGAACGCTTTCGCGTGCCGTCTCGATGCAGATCACTGGCGACCCGGTTTCCGCGAGGCACCTGAACAACCATTGCGACAACGGCCTGGCCTCAAGCCAACGCGTGCGAAATTCCAGGAAGCGTCGGTCAGAACCTCGGCAAGATCGTCAGGATGGCTGACAACCTTCATCTCGTGGCAAATCCTACCCGTTTCGTCTACAATGCAAATGGAGGTCTCTTTGACAGAAACGTCCAGTCCAGCAAATGCTTCATGCTGCGCTTCCTTTCTGATGCTTGTGGCTGCTTCACACAAGACCACGTCTATCATCAGCTTGAAGCGCAGCACCTCAACTCATCACCGCTCGATGGGACGCCAGCCGAATATCCCATCTGAACACTGGGTTGAAGCGCATCGATCTTGACCATCAACTGGTTGTTTAGGCCCGTGCGCTTGAGAGAGGGGTAGACGACATCCGACTATAATCACGAGAAGCTGCAGGAGCGGCTCGCCCAACTCGCCGGCGGTGTCGCGGTCATCCGCGTCGGCGGATCGACCGAAATCGAAGTGAATGAACGCAAGGACCGCGTCGACGATGCGCTGCATGCAACACGTGCGGCGGTTGAGGAAGGCATCCTGCTGGATGGTGGCGTGCGCGCTGCTGCAAACAGTCATGGCTCTCGATGACGTGCAGAAGGTCAATGACGACGAGAGGGTCGAGGTCGAGATCGTTCGCCGTCATCGAAGCTCCAGCGCGGCAAATCGCCGAGAACGCTGTAGCGGAAGGATCGATCATTGTCGGCAAGCTGCGCCGAAAGCCCGACTTTTCCCAAGGCTGGAATGCGCAAAAGGTCGAATTCGGCGCCCTTTTCTCGATGGGCGTTATCGACCCCGCCAAGGTCGTCCGCATGGCGGCTGCAGGATGGCGGCTCGAACGCTGGAATGCTTGTCACTTCCGAAGCGATGATCGCAGAGAAGTCGAGACGTCGCGTGGGGAGTGCAAATCGCTGTCGGATTTGTCGGCTCCGCCACGAGATTGTTCGGTAGCCTCCCCGACGCACAGTCAGTTTAATACTTTGAAGAGCCCCGGGAAAAGATGCGCCACACTAGCTGGCCCGACCTGGCACGATTTTTGGATCTCTGTCGAGCGAGGTGCCAGCAACCTGGTGACCGCAAGTGCTCTACCGAAAAAGGTCGAGCGTAATCGGTAGAGTAGGGCTCCGTCACAATTGTGTCCTGACGTGCTCGAAAGGTCACCAGCGGTGGGTTGCTCCAATTTTGGCGCGCTTGAAAGCGGGATGCATTTAGGCGAGGTCGGAAAGAGGACTTGAACACGAAGGAGAGACCGAGATGGCCGCACAATCTTCCCCAAGGACCTCCGACGGGGAGCCTGCCACCAGCCGCCTTGCCAGCCCTTCGGCCGACGCCGAAGGGCTGAAGCGCGCTCTGCGCGCGCTGGGCGGCGGCGTCAGTATCGTAACGGCAGGTGAGGGAGAGACCCGCACGGGAGCGACGGTCACGTCGGCGACCGCACTCTCGATCGAGCCGCCGCGCATGTTCGTTTCCCTCAACCGATCCTCCTCAACATGGCCTGTCGTCGAGCAATACCGGCATTTTTGCATCAACGTGCTGGGCCAAGATCATGAAACGGTCGCAAACCAGTTCTCCGGACGGGGCGGGTTGAGGGGACCAGAACGTTACCACGGTGCTGCATGGACCTGCCTCCTGAGCGGAGCACCGGTCCTTGAGGATGCAGCAGCGGCCATCGACTGCGAGGTCGAGGAGGCGATCATTCGCTACAACCATTCTATCGTCATCGGCAGGGTCATCGGTATATGCATCGGCAATGGCGGTTCATTGATATACCGCGATGGCCGGTATCACTGTCTTGGTGACTAGACGGAACTACTTGGGCCGATACACCACGAAGGTATCCCTGGGTCATAGAGGGCGATATCAAGGGCTGCTTGGAACCCTTGTCATAGTACCCCTGGTTCATGAGGCGTGTTCGAAGCGGGTGGGAATGTTGTCAATGGTCTTGATCCATAGATCTTTTCTCTGTCCACGGATGACATGAACGGCTTTCAAGTTCGACGCGCAGGCCGGTGTTGCTGCTGGTGATCAATCATCGTCCACAGCAGTGGCACGCGGAAGCGTCGCGTCACGACGGGCCAGCATGAGAATGTTGATATCCTTGCAGCCGACCTTCCAGTTGGTACGGTCGAGCGCCAGGCATTTGGGCCGTGACAGGTTCAGCATCCGCACGACAAGCTGCGCAACAACCGCCTGATCTAGCCGGACCGACTGGAAAAAACGCTGCAGGCGGCGAAAATTCGACCTGTGCTGCGCCGCTCCCGGGAAATGGCCGGCAAATATGCTCAGATTGACCGTGCGCCTTGAACCAGGGCCACGATCAGAACCGCCAGGGTTTCCAGCCGCGAATTGCGCAGCACGAAATGACGTTTTAGGTCGGCCGCAGTCGCTCCTCCTCGCACCTGTGCCAAAACTGTGCCTTTTTGAGCTCAATTGGGTCTTGTCAAAAGCCAGACAAAAGATTGCGGTGTAGCGCACAACAGAAACGGATGCCTGCACGCAACTGTTGGTACGAAACGCCTTTTTGCCTCGGCATGGCTCTTGCGTTTAAGCAGAGACCATCTACCTATGAGCAGGGCCGTTCGATGTCTGTGGCGATGATTTGCTTAGGGGCCTCACAAGCAAAAGATTATTCGAACAGTTGCAGGCGACCGCCAAATCCGGTGTCTGCGCGTCTTGATCCTACAACTCGTCCGCTACACTGTAAGATGTGCATTTCGCCCACGTCTTTATGTGCGATGTCCTCGATCTGCGCGGCATCCTCTTCTAACTTTGGGCGAGGACGCGAGCGGGGTGAACGCCCTACGCGATTGCCATGCCCCTACGGAAGCAGCGAGATCTATCAGCGTCAAGCGCAGATGGACTCGACGCAGAGGTTGCCGAACAAGGGAAGTGACCCTGCGGAGGCAATGGAGAGCGCGAAGGTGCCAGGGAAGCCGTCAAACGGAACCCGAAGATGCGCTGCGCTTTGGTCGGTGTGCTGTCCGCAAGCCAGAGACTCTCGACTTTCGGGGAGTCACACGTTGCTGCGGCGGCGGCGCAATGATGGAGGTTCAAGATTGTCCGTCTGAAATCAAGAAGTGCATGCGCACGACGGTGACGGCCTTCGGGAAACCGCTAGAGGCGACGCCATGAACCGGTAGCAGTAGTAGGTCGGCGGTTAGTGTTACAGCGATATTTGACTACCGGAGCGCCAGACAATGTCCCTACCGGATCGAAAATCGGGTGCCGAAAGCACGCTGAGGGTCTGCGAAACGCCCGATCCTTCTGGCAGCTTATAACTGCTATCTTTGAACCGCTTCGTTGACAGTACGGCTGAGCAGGTTGGCTGCCCCCGGGAGACCGCTCGATCAATCGTGCAGTGTGGACGAGAAGAATCAGACCAAGCGACTTCCGGACAGAAGGAGTGTATCCGTGAAAAAGGTTGCGTTGATCGACACAGCGCATTGGCACGTCCCGCTCTACCTCGATGAGTTGGAGAAATCTGGCGTCGAAATTATAGGCATCTCCGATCCGACAGATACCGCCGGGCCCGCTCTGGCTCGAAAATTCGGAACACCTTGCTTTGCAACCTGCGAACAGCTTCTTGCGCGCGAGCGCCCTGAATTGGCGTTCGTTTTCGGCAGGCACATCGACATGCCCAGAACAGCCAATCTGCTGCTCGACCACGGCATCCCATTCGCAATAGAAAAGCCCTGCGGAACTAGGGCTGCAGATGTTCAACAGTTGGCTCTGAAGGCAGCTCAAAAGCAAGCATTCGTAGCGGTACCTTTTATCTTCCGCCTGAGTGACACAATGAAGATCATTCAAGGTGGAGAGGCTCCAGTCAAGCTCGACCACGCAAGCTTCAGGTTCGTTGCCGGACCGCCAAGCCGCTATCTGCGAGCAGGCAATCCTTGGATGCTGGAGCGCGACATCGCAGGCGGGGGACCATTGATCAATGTTGGTGTACACATGATCGACCTGTTCCGAACTTTAAGCTGCAGCAAAATCGTGGCCGTGTCGGCTTTTGCCACAGCGCTCATCAACAAATTATCGATCGAAGATTTCATTACCGTCGCGCTTCAATGTGCATCCGGGGCGATCGGTACAATCGAGTGTGGGTACACATTCCCCAGTGCTCCTGGCCAACAACGTGAGTTTACGTTCTCTGTTCGGGCCGGCAATCGCTTCTTTCGCTCCGCTGACAAGGGGATCGAAATTATCAGGGACGGAGTGAATGGAATTGAGCACGAATTTGTGCCTGCTGAGCTCGATACCGACGTGTACTACGCCGACTTTGTCCGGCATGTGCTCAATGCAGTGCAGGATGACAGCCTAGCCATTGCAGATTTCCGGGACGCAGCAGCTGTACTAGATCTGGTCGAAGCGGCTTACAGATCGGCGTCTGAAGGGGGCCGGACAATCCACTTATCGCACTAAGATACCGAAATCCGGAGTGCGTTTTCGCAATCACAACAAGTCGAGGAGAGCTAGATGAGCAGCGTATTCCATCGAATTCCCAACCGCCACCTTCCTGTCGCTGTCAGAGGCGAGGGCATGTACATCTTCGACAAGAACGGGAAGCGGTATATTGACGGCTACGCCGGGGGTGCCTGCGTCTCGTGCCTTGGTCACAGTCAGGAATCCGTAATCGAAGCCGTTCGCGAACAGATCGGAAAAATGG
>NZ_RZSG01000379.1:0-5670 GCF_003997725.1 Mesorhizobium sp. M4A.F.Ca.ET.050.02.1.1 | reverse complement strand
GGTCAGGAGCGAATAGAGCAGCGCGAGCCCGACCGCCGACCATGCGCCCAGATAGATGAAGGTGCGCGGACGGAAGATCTTGCGAATGTGGAAATGCGCCAACTTTTCCGAAAAGGCGCCGTCGGCAGTTCGCACCAGCGAGGGATCCACCGGGCGTGACCCCCCCGCAGTGGCCACAGCCATGTTGGCATTGTAGTCGGACAATGTCGCATAGGAGATCAGTCCGCGCTGCCTGCCGAGCTTGTCCATCACGCTGTCGCAGGCATCGATGCAGAGCGCGCAGGTGATGCATTCGAGCTGCTGACCGTCCCGAATGTCGATACCCATCGGGCAGACAGCGACACAGGCATTGCAGTCGACGCAATCGCCAACTGGCTGTCCGGCGGCAAGGGCTTTCTTGGCATGGCGCGAGCGGGGCTCGCCGCGCCAGTCATTGTAAGTCACAGTGAGCGAATTCTCGTCCAGCATGGCGGCCTGGATGCGCGGCCATGGGCACATGTAGGTACAGACCTGTTCGCGCATCAGCCCGCCGAATGTGTAGGTGGTCGCCGTCAGCACGAGGATGGTCACATAGGCGACCGGCGCGGCCGTGCCATGGAAAACCTCACCGGCCAGTGTCGGCGCATCGGCGAAATAGAAGATCCAGGCGCCGCCGGTTGCTGCCGCTATCACCAGCCAGATGGCGTGCTTCGATGCACGCAGCACCAGCTTGCGTGCCGTCCATGGGCCGGCGTCAAGCTTCATGCGGGCGTTGCGATCGCCTTCGATCGCCTGCTCCACCACCAGGAACAGGTCGACCCATACGGTCTGCGGGCAGGTATAGCCGCACCAAGCGCGGCCGACCGTGGATGTAATCAGGAAGAGGCCGATGCCGGCCATCATCAGAAGTCCAGCGACGTAGTAGAATTCCTGCGGCCATATCTCGATGAAGAAGAAGTAGAAGCGGCGGTTGGCGAGATCGAGCAGCACTGCCTGATCGGGCGCGAACGCGCCGCGATCCCACCGCAGCCATGGCGTCAGGTAGTAGATGCCCAGCGTGATCGCCATCACCAGCCATTTGAAGCGGCGAAAGCTGCCTGAAGCGCGTTTCGGGAAGATCTTCCTGCGCGGGGCATAAAGCGGCTGCCGGACCCTGGCGGAGTTGACCGCCTCTGCCTCCAGCCGTTCCACCTGCGTCTGATCCAGCACCTTCATCTCCATTTGCGCACGACCGATAATCCCGCCCGAGCAACTCTTGCCGCCGGACGGGCTTCGCCGCGTTGATGCAGGTCAATCTTCACATGACGGAATGAAACGAGGCCCGGCGCTGGCCGGGCCTCTACGCTTTGGCGGCCGAGGGCCGAGAATAGGCCCCGCCTCCTATTCTCCGCCGCCAAGCGAATGGACGTAGACCGCAAGCTCCTTGACCTTGGTCTCGCCGAGACGTCCGATCCAGGCTGGCATGACGCCATGTTTCGGCACGCGGACCTGGGCCGCGATGGCCGTCTCGCCCGATCCGTAGAGCCAGATCGCATCGGTCAGGTCGGGCGCCCCGAACTCCCTGTTGCCCTTCGCATTAGCGTCATGGCAGGCGACGCAATTTTCCGCGAACACCTTGGCGCCGGGCTCGATCAGGCCTTTGTCCTGGACCGGACCGGAAAGGCTGGCGACATAGGCGCTGACCTGCTTGATCTGGTCGCCCGTGATGATGTCGCCAAAGGCAGGCATTTCCGATTGCCGCGTATCAGGATTGGAGGCGAAGCGGATGCCGTGCATGATCGTCTGCTCGAGCTGCTCGGCATTGCCGCCCCACAACCAGTCGTCGTCGTTGAGGTTGGGGAAACCCGCGGATCCTTGGGCGCCTGAGCCGTGGCACTGCACACAATTGACCTTGAACGTCGCTCCGCCGGCCGCAACCGCGAATTCACGCAGCGCGTCATCAGCAGCGATCTCGGAGACGGTCTTCGCCTGGATGGCGGCGACATACTTGCCTTTTGCGGCTTCGGCAGCGGCCAACTCGTTCTTGACATCGTTGCGGCTGGAGTAGCCGAGCACGCCCCTTGTCGCCGAAGACAGCATTGGCCACGCCGGGTAGGCGATGGTGTAGCCGATCGCCCAGGCGATGGTGATGTAGAAGGTTATCACCCACCAGCGGGGAAGAGGGTTGTTGAGCTCCTTGATGCCGTCCCACTCATGGCCGGTCGTCGAGATGCCCGAGACGTCGTCGATATGCTCTGTGCTCATGATCAGTCGTCCTTGAGGGGAATGCGGGCGGCTTCGTCAGCTTGGCTGCGACCGCCGGGCCGCAGTGCGAAGGCAATGCATCCGACAAAGAACAGCGCCATGGCGAGCAGGCCCCAGCTGTCGGCGAATTCCCGCATCAGATTGTAATCCATGGTCGGTCTCCTCAGCGGTAGCCGGCGGCTTCGTCGTAGGTCTTGAAATCGACCAGAGTGCCGAGCATCTGGAGATAAGCGACCAAGGCATCCATCTCGGTGACCTGCAGCGGATTGCCGTCGAAGTCGCCGACCTTGGCTTTCGGATAGCGCTTTTCCAGGCCGGACGTGTCGGCACTGGGATCGGCCTGTGCCATCAGATCGGCATTGGCGTTGGCGATCATGTCGTCGGAATAGGGGACACCGACCCGGCTGTTGGCGACCAGATGCGTCGAGAAGTTCTTCACCTCGACCGGCGTATCCTTCAGGAAGGCATAGCGAGGCATGATCGATTCCGGCACCACCGAACGCGGATCGGCGAGGTGCTGCACATGCCAAGCGTTGGAGTAGCGATCGCCGACGCGCGCGAGATCGGGGCCGGTTCGTTTGGAGCCCCACTGGAACGGATGATCGTACATCGACTCCGCCGCCAGGCTGTAGTGACCGTAGCGCTCGACCTCGTCGCGGAACGGCCGGATCATCTGGCTATGGCAGAGATAGCAGCCCTCGCGCACATAGATGTTGCGCCCCGCGAGTTCGAGCGGCGAATAGGGCCGCATGCCTTCGACCTTCTCGATCGTGTTGTCGAGATAGAAGAGCGGTGCGATCTCGACGATGCCGCCGACAGTCACCACGAGCAGCGAGCCAATGAGAAGAAGCGTCGCGTTCTTCTCGATGATTGCGTGTTTGTCCATCAAGCCCATGTGTGGCTCCTTATTCGGCAGGCTGGAGGGCGGGCTCGGAACCCGGCAACGGTTGCTCCTCGCGCTGGTAGCCGAGGATGGTCATGGTGATGTTCCAGGCCATCAGCAGCGCGCCGGAGAGATACATCGCGCCGCCCGCAGCCCGCATCACATAGTAGGGATGCATGGCAGCGACGGTTTCGGCGAAGGAGTAGACCAAGAAGCCCTGCTCATCATATTCGCGCCACATCAGGCCCTGCATGATGCCGGAAACCCACATCACCGCGGCGTAGACGACGATCCCCAGCGTGGCCAGCCAGAAGTGCCATGTGACGAGCCGCAGCGAATACAGACGCTCGCGGTTCCAAAGTTTAGGCACCATGTAATAGATCGCGCCGAACGAGATCATGCCAACCCAGCCGAGCGCGCCGGAATGGACGTGGCCGATGGTCCAGTCCGTGTAGTGCGACAGCGAGTTGACCGCCTTGATCGACATCATCGGACCTTCGAAGGTCGACATGCCGTAGAAGGCGATGGCTACGACCATCATGCGGACAATCGGATCGGTGCGGATCTTGTCCCAGGCGCCGGAGAGCGTCATGAGGCCGTTGATCATGCCACCCCAGGAAGGCATCCACAGCATGATCGAGAACACCATGCCCAGCGTCTGCGCCCAGTCGGGCAGGGCGGTATAGTGCAGGTGATGGGGGCCCGCCCAAATGTAGAGAAAGATGATCGCCCAGAAGTGGATGATCGAAAGCCGGTAGGAGTAGACCGGCCGGTTCACTTGCTTGGGCACGAAATAGTACATCATGCCGAGGAACCCGGCGGTCAGGAAGAAGCCAACGGCGTTGTGGCCGTACCACCACTGCGTCAGCGCGTCCTGAACGCCGGAAAAGGCGGAATAGCTTTTCGAGCCCAGCAGCGAGGCGGGCATTGAGAGGTTGTTGACGACATGCAGCATCGCGATGGTGACGATGAAGGACAGGTAGAACCAGTTCGCGACGTAGATGTGCGGTTCCTTGCGCTTCAGGATCGTGCCGAGGAACAGGATGAGATAAGCGACCCAGACGATGGTCAGCCAAAGGTCCACATACCATTCGGGTTCGGCGTATTCGCGGCTCTCGGTGATGCCAAGCAGGTAGCCGGTCGCGGCCATGACGATGAAAAGCTGATAGCCCCAGAACACGAACCAGGCGAGATCGCCGCCGAAGAGCCGGGCGCGGCAGGTGCGCTGCACAACATACAGAGACGTGCAAAGCAGCGCATTGCCGCCGAAGGCGAAGACAACGCCGGATGTGTGCAGCGGCCGCAGGCGGCCGAAGTTGAACCAAGGCTGGATGTTGAGGTCCGGGTAGGCAAGCTGCAAGGCAATGATCACGCCGACCAGCATGCCGACGACGCCCCAGAACATCGTTGCGATGGCACCGTAACGGACCGGCCCATCCATATAGGCGGAGGGATCAATCGGGACGGGCGCTGCAAAGCTCGTGTTGCGCAGGAGGACAACGACAGAACCGAGCAACACAAAGAACAGCGCCCACATGTGCTGCCGGAAAGGTTCGTCGACACCAAAGCCGGCTGCCACCAGCGCCAGGAAGGTGAAGAAGCACAACAAGACAATTTCCGTGCCGAATTTCATGGCATGTCCCCGACCTTGGATTCTGGTGCGCGGACGTCGATCCGCATCGGCACCAATTCCGCAGTTGCTGCGGTGTCGCCTTGATCCAGGTCAAAGCCGCCTTGTTTTGGATTGGGCAGCCTCGATCCAGCCAAGGGAGACTGCATTGAGCGGGGAGCAAGGACCGTCGTTGTTCGATGCGCGCAGCGAAGACGCGATGGCTTCGGCGCGAGTGGGCAGGGAGGCGATCCCAGCCGCGGTGATGAAGCGCGCGCATTGGGAGAAGCTGCAGCTCTGCGTTGCCCTGGAAAGAATTGCAGACGCCTTGCCAGGCGTCGATCGTCTGAAGTGCCTCGGCACGGCCAACGCGATCGTTCCGCTGCTGCGCAGCATTCATCGATACGAAGAGACGGTCATCTTTCCCGCCTACGAGGTTGCGGTGGCGGCCAACAATGCGGGTGTTGCTTCAATCCAGCGGCTGCGCGCCGAGCACGTCGAAGACGAATGCTTCGCCGACGAGATCACTGAAATTCTGCTGGCGATCGGTCACGGCGAGAGGGTAGATAATGCAGAAGCCATCGGCTTCATGTTGCGCGGTTTCTTCGAAAGCCTGCGCCGGCATATAGCGTTTGAACGCGAGCACGTGCTGCCGCTGATCAGGATCGCAGATTCTGACTAGAACCGCAAGGGCGCCGGCGACGCCGGGTCTAGGCGCCGGAGCGCTGCTCCAGCCGGCCGAGGCTGTCCACCAAAACGCGCCGGTTGTTCTCGATCCGGATGACGTCATCGGTTCGCAGCCTGGTCAACTGGCGGCTTACCGTCTCGATCGTCAGACCGAGGAAATCCGCGATATCCGCGCGCGTCAGCGGCAGATCGAACGTCGCCGACCTGGCCTCCGGGTCGGCTGTGGGGTCGATGTTCCTGGCGATCATCAGGAGGAAGCTTGCCCCCT
>NZ_RZSG01000378.1:0-5695 GCF_003997725.1 Mesorhizobium sp. M4A.F.Ca.ET.050.02.1.1 | reverse complement strand
ACGCATCTTCTGCAGGCGATCGCGGCGGAATCGCTGATACACAACCCGAAATCGCGCGTCGTCTACCTGACGGCCGAGTATTTCATGTGGCGCTTCGCCACCGCCATCCGCGACAACAACGCGCTAACGTTGAAGGAGCAACTGCGCGATATCGATCTCCTGATCATCGACGACATGCAGTTCCTGCAGGGCAAGTCGATCCAGCATGAGTTCTGCCACCTGATCAACATGCTGCTCGACAGCGCCAAGCAGGTGGTGGTTGCCGCCGACCGGCCGCCGTCCGAGCTGGAGTCGCTGGAGCCGCGCGTGCGCTCCCGCCTCAATGGCGGCGTGGCCCTGGAAATGTCGGCGCCGGACTTCGCAATGCGTCTCGGCATGCTGAAGCTGCGCCTCGCCACGGCCAAGGTCGACGATGCCTCGCTCGATATTTCGGACGAGATCCTCAACCATGTCGCGCGCACGGTGACCGGAAGCGGACGAGAGTTGGAAGGCGCCTTCAACCAGCTCCTGTTCAGACAGTCCTTCGAACCGCAGATCAGCATCGACCGTATCGACGAGATCCTCGGGCACATCTATCGCTCGGGCGAGCCGAAGCGAGTGCGCATCGAGGACATCCAGCGCATCGTGGCGCGCCACTACAACGTGTCGAAGACCGAGCTTCTGTCCAATCGGCGCACGCGCACCATCGTCAAGCCGCGGCAGGTGGCCATGTATCTGTCGAAGGTGATGACGCCGCGCTCGCTGCCCGAGATCGGACGGCGCTTCGGCGGCCGCGACCATACGACCGTGTTGCATGCGGTGCGCAAGATCGAGGACCTTTCGGGCGCCGACAACACGCTGGCGCAGGAACTGGAACTCTTGAGAAGACTGATCAACGACCAGGCTTGAGCGGCCGGGAAAGACCTGGAGCGGTTCAGCGTTTCATGGAATCGCCGAACCGCTCTAACTAATTGTTTCTACGCAATTCCGGACGGAAAACCGTTACACACTTTTCCTGGAATTGCCCTAAAGCGCGGCGCGCCCGTAACGGTCCATGCGACGCGCTGAGGTGTGGTTTTCATGCATGTCGTTGTTCTCGAACCGCTGCGCGCTTTTGGGTGACATGCATTAAACGGGGACTTCGCCGGCTTTATCCCCAGAAAGCCCGCGCAACCGGTCCGAACCGGTGGCGCGGGCTTGCGTTTGCAGGCTTTTTCCTGTCAGTTTAGGCAGATTCTGAGCCTGTTCAGAGCTTTCGCGGGGCGCCGCTCGCCGGAGACCCGCTCATTCATTCAAGCGAGCCTGTTTCGTCATGCGTGTTATCCTGGAACGGTCAAATCTCCTGAAGTCGCTCAACCATGTCCACCGCGTGGTCGAACGGCGCAACACCATACCGATCCTGTCTAACGTGCTGCTCAGCGCCGAGGGCGCCAGCCTCGAGATGAAGGCGACTGACCTTGACCTGGAGGTGACCGAAGCCACGCCCGCCAAGGTCGAGCGCGGCGGAGCCACAACGGTTCCGGCGCACCTGCTCTACGACATCGTGCGCAAGCTCGCCGACGGAGCGGAGGTGATGCTGAAGACCGACGAGGACGGCAATGCGATGACCGTCACCTCGGGCCGGTCGAGCTTCCGTCTGCAGTGCCTGCCGCAGTCCGATTTCCCGGAACTTTCGGCCGGCTCCTTCTCGCACATCTTCCGCCTCGATTCGGTCGACCTGAAAGGCCTGATCGAAAAGACGCAGTTCGCCATCTCCACCGAGGAGACGCGCTACTATCTGAACGGCATTTACCTGCACACGCATGAGGCCGGCGGCAAGCTGAAGCTGCGCTCGGTGGCGACCGATGGCCACCGCCTGGCGCGTGCCGAGATCGACGCGCCGGCCGGTTCGGAAGGCATGCCGGGCATCATCATCCCGCGCAAGACGGTCAGCGAGTTGCAGAAGCTGGTCGACGACCCGGATGTCGCCGTGACCACCGAACTTTCCGACACCAAAATCCGCTTCACCATCGGCAGCGTCGTTTTGACCTCGAAGCTGATCGACGGCACCTTCCCGGACTATCAGCGCGTGATTCCCACCGGCAACGACAAGAAGCTGATCATCGACCGCCAGAGCTTTGCCGCCGCAGTCGACCGTGTGTCGACAATTTCCTCGGAGCGCGGCCGGGCGGTGAAGCTGTCGATCGCCGAGGGACAGCTCACGCTCGCCGTCAACAATCCGGATTCCGGCAGCGCCACCGAGGAATTGTCGGCCGACTATTCGTCAGACCCGATCGAGATCGGCTTCAACGCCAAGTATCTGCTCGACGTCGCCGCCCAGCTCACCGGCTCGGAAGCGAAATTCATGCTTGCCGACGCCGGCTCGCCGACGCTGATCCACGACATGGCCGACGAGACCGCGCTCTACGTGCTGATGCCGATGCGGGTCTAGGCTGCGGCAGGGCCAGTTCGTTGCCGTGACGGGAGCTGCAAAACAGCAACAGACTCACATAAGTAAGCTTACACTTACCAACTTCCGCAACTATGCGGCGCTGTCCATCGATCTGTCGCCCGGGGCCGTGGTGCTGTCCGGCGACAATGGCGCCGGCAAGACCAATCTGCTGGAAGCGGTTTCGCTGCTGACGCCGGGGCGCGGCCTGCGCCGCGCGCCCTATGTCGATCTGGCGCGCGAAGGCGGCGATGGCGGTTTTGCGCTGCACGCCCGCATCGAGGGACCCGAAGGCCAGGTAGAGATCGGCACCGGCATTCCGGGTGGCGACAGCAGCGAAAGCGGCAGGCGCGTGCGGATCAACGGCGCTGCGGCGCGATCGGCCGAGGACATGCTGGAATGGCTGCGGGTCGTCTGGCTGACGCCGGCGATGGATGGCTTGTTCCCCGGGCCGGCCGCCGACCGGCGGCGCTTTCTCGACCGGCTGGTTCTGGCGATCGACCCCGGCCATGGCCAGCGCGCGCTCGACTACGAGAAGGCGATGCGAGGCCGTAACCGATTGCTTACGGAAGGATCGCGCGACGGCGGCTGGTTCGACGCCATCGAGACGCAGATGGCGGAGACCGGCGTGGCAATCGCCGCCGCCCGTGCCGAGCTGGTGCGCCTGCTTGCCGCCATGATTGAGCGGCTGCCTTCCAGCGGACCGTTTCCACAAGCCGACATCAGCCTCCACGGCGACCTGGAAAACGCGCTCGGCGCGGCGCCGGCGGTCGATGTCGAGGAGCGCTTCCGCCGTGCGCTCGCCGATGGCCGCGACCGCGACCGTGCCGCCGGACGCACGCTGGATGGCCCGCACCGTTCCGATCTCGTGGTGCGGCATAGGCCGAAGGCGATGCCGGCCGAGCTCTGCTCGACCGGCGAGCAGAAGGCGCTGCTGGTGGGGATCGTGGTGTCGCATGCGCGGCTGACCGGCGAGATGTCGGGGATGACGCCGATCCTGCTGCTCGACGAGATCGCGGCACATCTCGACGCCGGCCGGCGCGCGGCCCTGTTCTCGATCCTCGAGGAGCTCAATTGCCAGGCGTTCATGACCGGAACCGACGCCGCGCTGTTTTCCAGCCTCGAAGGCCGTGCGCAGTTCCTGACGGTCGACCACGGCACGGTTGGGCCAACCGAAGACCCCTGACAAGGTTTTTGCGCCGCGATAAGGTTTGGCCATGACCAAGCTTACCGACGAAGAACTCGAGCGCTATGCCCGCCATATCGTGCTGCCGGAGATCGGCGGCGCCGGCCAGCAGAGGCTCAAGCGCGCGCGGGTGCTGGTGATCGGCGCCGGCGGGCTCGGCGCGCCAGCGCTGGAATATCTTGCCGCCGCCGGCGTCGGCACGCTCGGCATCGTCGACGACGACACCGTCTCGCTGTCCAATTTGCAACGACAGGTGATCCATGCCACGGACGCGATCGGCATGGCCAAAACCGACAGCGCGTCGGCAGCGATCACGCGCATCAACCCCAATGTCGTGGTGGAGCCGCACCGCCTCAGGCTGACGGCGGACAGCGCCCCTGCCCTCGTCGCCCGCTACGACATCGTGGTCGACGGCTCCGACAATTTCGAGACGCGCTACGCGGTGGCCGATGCCTGCGCGGCGGAAGGCAAGCCCCTGGTGCACGCCGCCGTCGGCCGTTTCGACGGCTCGCTGACCGTGCTGAAGCCGTTCGAGGCCGGCGCCGACGGCAAGCCGAACCCGGGCTACCGCGATCTTTTCCCGGAAGCGCCTCCGGAGGGGCTGGTGCCGTCCTGCGCCGTTGCCGGCATTGTCGGCGCGCTGACCGGCGTCATCGGCACGCTGCAGGCGATGGAGACGATAAAGCTGATCACCGGCATCGGCGAGCCGCTTGTCGGCCGGCTTTTGCTCTACGACGCGCTCGGCGCGCGCTTCGACACGATCCGCTACAAGAGAGCCTGATCGCATGGACCGGCCGACAGGCGTCTTCGTTACGCAAATCCGACCCGATTTCGGGCGATGGGAGGAACTGTATTCGCTGATCATGCGCTCTTTCGCCTATATGGACGGCGTCATCGATCCGCCCTCCTCGGCGCATCTGCTGACCGCCGAAAGGCTCAAGGAAAAGGCCCGGCAGGAAATCGGGCTCCTGGCGCTGCGGGACGGCCGGATCGCCGGCTGCGTTTTCACGCAGGAGCGCGCCGATACCCTCTATGTCGGCAAGCTCGCCGTCGAGCCAGACTTGCAGGGGCAAGGCATCGGCAGGCTGCTGATGCAGGCCGCCGAGGACCTTGCCGTTAGCCGTGGCAAGGGCGCCGTCGAATTGCAAACGCGCATCGAACTCGATGGAAACCACCGGGCTTTCGTGCGGCTCGGCTTTGACGAGACCGAACGCACCGCGCATGAAGGCTACGACCGGGCGACCTCGATCACCATGCGCAAGGTGCTGTTATGAGCCTAACCTTGAGCGCGGAAGAACAGGCGATCGCCGCCGGTCGGGACGGCACGGGAATGGCGATGCGCATCGTTGCCGAAAGTGCCCGCCTGCTCGACGCGCCGCGGCTCATCCCAATCGCCTCGACGCATATTGACGGGGCGCTCTACCACGGCGATTCCGGCACACTGTTTGCCGAACGGCTTGTCGAGGGCGGCGCGCGCGTCGCGGTGCGCTCGACGCTCAATGTCGGCGCACTCGACCTGATGGGCTGCTCGCGCATCCGCCTCGAGGAGCCGCAGCGCGGCATGGCGCGGCGGATGATGGAAGCCTATCGCAAGCTTGGCTGCGAGCAGAGCTGGACCTGCGCTCCCTACCAGGCCGGGCACCGGCCGGCGCAGGGCAGCGACGTCGCCTGGGGCGAGTCCAACGCGGTGGTGTTCTGCAATTCGGTGCTGGGCGCGCGCACCAATCGCTATGGCGATTTCCTCGACATCGCCTGCGCCATCACAGGCCGCGCTCCCGACTATGGCCTGCACCGCCCGGACAACCGGCGGGCGCGACTTGTGTTCGATGTTTCAGGCCTCTCGCCTTCATTCCTCGTTTCCGAGATCGCGTGGCCGGTGCTTGGCAGCCTCTATGGCCGCGAGGTGGGCAACGCAGTCGGCGTCGTCACCGGCGTGGCCAGGCACCCCGGCGAGGACGCGCTGAAGGCCTTCGGCGCCGCCGCCGCCTCGTCCGGCGCCGTCGGCCTTTTTCACATTGCCGGCGTGACGCCGGAGGCGCCCGATGCCGAGACCATTCTCGCCGGCGCCGCGCCGGAAACGGTGATCCGCGTCACGCCCGAAA
>NZ_RZSG01000377.1:0-5705 GCF_003997725.1 Mesorhizobium sp. M4A.F.Ca.ET.050.02.1.1 | reverse complement strand
TTTCCAAATAACGCGTGTCGATGTCGTCGAGAGCAACGAATTCCTCGACCTCCAGGGTGTGGGCGGACGTCAGCTTGAGCTTTTTGATGTCGTCGGGCGGAACTTCGATGAATTCCCCCTTTTCGACCTCGTATCCCTTCGTCTGGTCTTCTGCCTCGACGATGTCGCCGGTCTCCTCATCGACGTAGGCGCTCTTTACCGGAAGACCGTCCTTCCGGTTGAGAATCTTGAAATGGATTTTCGAGGCTTCGCTGGTCGCGCCGACCAGCTTCACGCCGCAGGAGACCGAACCAACTTTCAGGAAGCCTTTCCAAACCGCCCGCGGCGCCGCCATTGTTGTTGCCTCGTTTTTCTGGAGCTCTACCGAAATACTCAGCAGCCGGAGAGGTTCCAAACCGCCGGTATTAGACTTGGCAGCCTCGCGAGGACAATGATCAAAACAGACATGGGATAGTGTGCCGACAATGCAGCACCAGCGATCAATTCGCGGCGGACTCAGCTTAGCAGCCTTCCGCCATCAGGGATCGCACCATGGGGACCACAACTGGATCGTAGGGGACTTTTTCGGTTCTGCTGTAGTTGATGGTGACGAGCGCGGCACGGAGTCATTGCAGACGGCAATGGCACGGACATATCGGATCTGGCCATTGTTGATGCCCGAGTAACTGGCCCATCGCGGCGTGACGCGCCGATACGTCAGCTTCCAGCCGGCCTTTTCGTCCTCAACCATCCGATGCTCGATCTCGGCCCGAAAACTGGCCTGGCGAGCCTAGCGCCCCACACGGCGAGAAAGGCTTCGTTTGCGCCCTGAAAAGCCGCCCCGGTCCGAGCGCTGGGTCAAGACAAAGCCTGGGGGCACATCGAATGTGAAGCCAAACTGCCTGACCCCGAAGGCTGACACGCTTGCGCCTGGAGAAGCGTGCTGAAAAATAGGATCGATACGAAACTCAGCAGAAAGCGATCATCGGCGTGATTAGCGCCGCCTTATATAGCGTCCAGACGGAACAAGGTCGCTGACAAGAAAAAAGTTTGCGCCTGAGGCTGTTGAAGATGGCGCGAGGGGTCACCGGGAAGGAAGTCGCCTATCCAGTGGGACGGGACAAGGCGGTGAATTAGGTCAGCTCGATTAAATGCCTGATGACGTCATCGGTTTTGACGGGCTTCACAAGACGCTGAACGCCAGAAAATTCGCTTGGGACAATGGTCCGGTCATATCCGGTGACGAATATGAACGGGATACCGTGCGCCTTCAATTCGACCGCGACGGCGAAGGTCGCGGCACCACCCAGCTTTATGTCAACCGTGGCGCATTCGACGTCCTCGCTGGCGATTTTCCTCGAAGCATCTTGAGGATTGGCCACCGGACCAATTATCCTGCCGCCAGCTTCCCTGATCGCCTCTTCGAGTTCGGCTGCGATCAGATACTCGTCCTCGACGACAAGGACCCTGCGTCCCTGCAGGGGCGCTGCCGGCTTGAATTGGCCTGAATTAATGGAAACGACAGAACATAACATCGACGCCCCCTTTTGGGTTGTCGGGTCACGAAGATAGCCTATACCTGTTGGGGGGATTTGCGAGTCATTTGGTGAGAACCGAATAGCCCGGCTGCTCAGCAGCATGACCGAGCGACAGGACCGGTGCCGGGCTATCCAGTAAAGCCCGTTGCAGGGGTTGGTTGGCAACGGGATTTTCGACATGGTACGCGTGATAGGCGGCGCAGTTCCCGACAATTTTAGACTTGGGGGCTGTCAACCTACGTCCATTTGAGGGGCGCCCGTTCCCTGTGCACTGCGCCTTGTCTGGACAAAGTCGCATATGAGGAGGGGGCGAGCCGCGCTCGCATGGAAAACCGGAACTGGGCCGTAGGCAACGCGTTGATCGGCAGTTGCGTGGGGTCGAGTGATGAGTGACCTTTCAGAGTTATCTGGGAAGAGGTGGCGAACTCCTCCCTGCGCTGACCAATCGGAAAAGAAGCCAAGCCGATGCCCTACCGGGCGATGCTCCACACTTCCCAAATGACCTGGAGCCAGTGATCCGGTCGCCTATAGTGCGGGTAATCCAATAAGTGCCGCTGTCGTGTTCGGTCAATCATTTCGACACCAAGCAGCTCGTTTTCCCTGATCCTAAAGGCGGTCGTTTTCAGCCACGCCGTCGAGTTACCGCTGTCTGATTACCGGTGGCCATAGATTCGAGCACAACCGTTCCCCGACCTCGGAGTGGGCGTGCAGGAATTGTGGCGGGCGGGCGCAGGGGGCGGCCGAGGCTGATTCCAAATCACGAAATATTTCCGTCGGAACAGAGCGCGAGGGCCACAGTTGAGTATGGTTAGGAAAAACTTACCAACAAGGCAGGAGAAGAACATGGCCAATCAAGGCGGAAATCGCGAACAGCATGTGAAGGCAGGACAGCAGAGCCGGAAAAACACCGGGGATGAGGATCGGCGCCGCGGCAGCGGCGGCGAGCAGCAGCGCGACGACGACAGGCGGGGTCAGCAGCAGGCCGATGACAAGCAACGCGGTGGCCAACAGCGCGGCGGCAGCGGCAACTTTGCTGACGACCGCGAGAAGGCTTCGGAAGCCGGTCGCAAAGGTGGTCAGTCTTGAGAGAGGAAGCGGCGCTCCCAGGCGCCGCTTCTTCTTAGCCATTCAGAAGGAGAAAACGCAATGCCGACGAAATCGGAAAACGGTTTGGAAACCCTGTTTGTGGATGGTCTGAAGGACCTCTATTACGCGGAAAAGAAGATCCTGAAGACATTGCCGAAGCTGGCGAAGGCCGCACAATCCGAACAGGTAGGCGCTGCATTCGAGAAACATCGGATGGAAACAGAACGCCAGGTAGAACGGCTCGAACAGGTTTTCGAGCAACTCGGCAAACCTGCCAGAGGCAAGACGTGTCCGGCCATCGACGGCATTCTGGAAGAAGGCTCGGAGATTCTCGAGGAGTATAAGGGGGCGCCCGCCCTCGATGCCGGCCTTGTAGGTGCCGCACAGTCGGTTGAGCATTATGAGATTGCCCGCTACGGGACGCTCATCGCCTGGGCGGAACAACTCGGCATGAAGGATGCCCTCCCGCTGTTGCGCGAAACCCTCAAAGAAGAGACGGCGACCGACGAAGCGCTCAGCGCTTTGGGCGAGAGCGATGCCAACGAGCGCGCCCTGCAAGCGGCCTGACCACCCTCGACAGCGGCTCCGGCGCTTGTCCGGAGCCGCATGGTGCTACGATGAACATACCGATGCCACCCAACCTCCCGATTGAACAACCAGCTAGTGTGATGTTACCGGCAGCATCGGCGGCCGAAGCCGTCTCGGAACGTCAACGATGCATAATGATCCTGCAGGAACGAGCGCGCGCCTTTGAACGACTAAAACTGTTCAATGTTTCACGCGCTCTGTCGTCAGTTGCTGAAGAGATAGCAACCGCTGACATCAGGAGGAAAATCTCATGACCGACGACAAGAGCAAACGTGACTATCACGACCGCGACCGCGTGTCGGGGGATGAAGAATACGAGGTAGGCTACCTCGCCAGCAGGTTCGGTCTAACGATCCCGGAGGTTCGCGAGCTTATCAGGAAGCACGGGAATGACCGCGGGACGCTGGAGCGCGCAGCCGAACAGCTCGGCAACAGGTAGATGGCCATCGACTTTGCAAAATGACCAAGCTTTCCGATCTAGGGCCGCCGATTACCGGCGCGCGACACGGCAGTCAGCCGGCTAGCGAAGGCGACCATTTTGTGTGCGGTCAAGCGGTCGGCTGGCGCGACCTGCGGCAAGTCATTTGGCATGAGCAGCCCAAACACCAGCGGTTGGATGTCGACTCCTAAGTGCCAGTCGGGTGTCAAGCCTAGGTCTTCTTCACAGGCTTCGGCTCAGTGGCTTGTTTTGCTTCGCGCAAATCCTTCAACCTTCTGGTCCTTTCAGCGCGCGCCGCTGCCTCCATCTTGATAATTTCGCGCGCAGCCCTACTCGTTCGGTCTATTCGTTGGTCTAGTTCTGAATGGGTCTTTGCTGTCATCGTCATCCCAGGCGGCCACGGCCGCATCATATTGCACAAACGAAGCCCGCACCGGGAGGGACCGGTGCGGGCTCCATTTCGGGCTAGCTGCCCGAGGCGGCGCCACGGAGTTGTGATCTGGAATGCGCCGCCAACATGAAAACCGCGAGGCGGCCGCATTGTTCCGGCATGAAAAAGCCCGCGCTACGGAGGAACCGATAACGCGGGCCGGCTGATGTTTTTGCCCCACCAGCCTACGCCGAACTCCAAGCAGCCTCATCCGACGCAAGGGCCTAACTATTCGAACCCGCTAATGTTCCGAGCGCCCAGCCCGGAATCTTCCGGAACAGGGTCTCAGCCCGGGGATCACCGGAAATATCCTGATGTGGGGTGCCATGATAGCGCGGTGCTTTTTATTGCCCTATTGATCATTCTCACGTTCGGACCGCCTGCCGCGGGATCGTAGGAGCATGAGGGCCGCATGCGCGCGGCGTGAACAGCATATGGCTTTCGTGGCCGCCTGCGTTATCTAATCGATTGGAAATCCGCAGTGGCGTCGTGCGCTTAGCCCAATATGCCGGCCCTCTTTTCGTTATAGGGCTGCTTGAGTTCGCCCACCATTTTAGCAAGTTCTGAGAACGGCGGAATCTCGGTTTCCGACTGAGCCAAGTTAGCCAACTGAAGCAGTCTCAGCGGAAAACACACAGCATCGCGATTTGACGGGGACATATCCTCGTAAAGCCGTGCGTCGTCCAACAGCGAATCCTCGGCATGTTGTAGGGCGCTGTCAATTTCGTCGATCGAAAGAACTCCCTTGTGAACCAGGAGATTGTTGATTGACGCAACGGACATGAGAAGGCCTTCAAGTTGCAAGTTGGCGACGTTCATCAGGTTTTCCTCCCAGATCGCCGAAAAGGATTACAGCAGACCCTGTAGGGAGAAAACTGGGTTCAGGGAGAGATGTTCCCGGGAACGCGAATTAATCTCGGCTGGCATTGCCTTGGTCGGAACGGAGCAACATGCCAGCCTCCTTTGCCGCAGCTTCGAAGGCTTTGCGTATGACCTGCGGGTCGATTGGATCGCCCTCCAGAGCTGACAGGCAAAGGATCATTGCCTTGTGCCATCCGGGGCCCCGCTTCGACCACTTGACGAGTTGCTCGGCCGCTTCCTGGACGTGGTTAACTTCATAACGCCTGTCCGGCCGGCCCGCTTGCACATAGACCGGAGAATAGAAGCGCCGCCTTGCCAGCGTGTGATTGAGCCTGCCGGCCTTGCCGGGGAGCAGCGCGCTCATACCTGAGAATGGACGCCGCGAATTTCTTGCGCGACCGCCTTCAACGCCCTGGCTACCGGGAACATTTTCTTTCGCTCAAAATGTAAGGCCTGCATGTCGGCTATGTCGGCGCAGCGCTTGCGTTCCAAGCCGGCTTCTACCGCGGCTGGCTGAATTTGTGTCGCTTCCATGGTGACACTCTTCCTTCTAGAAACCCTCGGAAAACAAAACTCGGCAAGCGCGCAAAAGTTGCCGGAAATCGCGATCCTGATCGGGTGGGAACTGGTGCCCTAAACCAACGTTTGTTGCGCAGCATCATCCAAGGTTTGTGTCATGGAAAAGACGTTCAATCGAATGGCGGAAGTAGTTGCTCACGCCACAGGCAGGCCGTGGGCCTTCGCGCTTTGCTTGGGATCGGTTTTGACCTGGGCGGCCACAGGC
>NZ_RZSG01000376.1:0-5709 GCF_003997725.1 Mesorhizobium sp. M4A.F.Ca.ET.050.02.1.1 | reverse complement strand
TGGCGACCGTCTTGTCCTTGCCGCGCAGGCAGAGGCGGCTGAATAGCTACTCCGCAGGCTCCGCGTTCGCAGTCGGCAAGCCCGGCTTGCCCGCATCGCCCGGATTTCGCCTGACATAGGCCGCCTTCAGCGTCTCCGACGTCTCGCGCGAACCGTCATGGCTCCAGCCGGGCGGCCGGACGAAATAGTTGAAACGCTGGCGCAGCGTCAGCCCTGGCATCAGCGTGTCCTTGAACATGCCGATCCATTCGTGGAAGGCCACTTTCAGCGGGTTGAAGGTGCCGATGTTCTTGACGATGCCATAGCGTGGCCGGTCCTCCTCCAGTTCCTCGACGAACGTGCCGAACATGCGGTCCCAGATGATCAGCGTGCCGGCATAGTTGGCGTCCAGATAGCGCGGATTGGTGGCGTGGTGGACGCGGTGGTGCGAGGGCGTATTGAAGATGAACTCGAACCAGCCCCACATCTTGCCGATCGCTTCGGTGTGGATCCAGAACTGCCAGACCAGGTTGAAGCCGAAGGTGAAGGCAATCACCGCCGGGTGGAAGCCGAGCAGCACCAGCGGCGCCTGCAGCACGAACATGAAGGTGAACAGCCCGGTCCAGCTTTGCCTGAGCGCCGTCGACAGATTGTAGTGCTGGCTGGAGTGGTGGTTGACGTGCTCGGCCCACACCCAACGCACCCGGTGCGCGATGCGGTGATAGACATAGTAGCGCAAATCATCGAGCAGGAAGGCAGCCAAAAACACCCAGACCGACAGGCCGAGATTGAAGAAGCGAAACTGCCACAGCCACAGCAGCGCCCAGTAGGACAAAACACCGAGCAACAGGCCGGCCACGACATTGCCGGTCTCCATCATCAGGCTGGTCAGCGTGTCGCGCGTTTCGAACGAGCCCTTGGCGCGGCCGGTTCGCACCAGCCAGAGCTCGATCAGGATGGCGGCGACGAAGAACGGGATGGCAAGCTTGGTGACCTCCGGGAAATTGTAATCGTCCATCACGCGGCCTCCCGGTTCCGATCATGGTCTTGCAAGGCCGCCGCCACCGCCCTGGCGTCGGCCTCGTCGGCAAAGACAAAGCGCCCGCCCTTCCAGGTGAAGTCGTTGAGCCTGATGGAGATCGACCGCGGGTCGTCTGCGGTCAGGGCCAGGATATCGCGCGGCGTGACGATGCGCGTCAGGAAGCAATCGCCGATGCTGCTGACGATGCCGGTGCGCGCCGGCCCAAGCTCGAGAAACGCCGCCCGCCGATCCGCCGTTAGACGCACCCTCGCCACCATTTCGTCCGGAAAGTCCTCGGCGAAGCGTTGAAGTGCCCGATCCGCGCCGGCAAGCATCGCGGTAGTAGTGCCGCCGGTGAAATGCACGGCCGCGACCGACAGCGCGATGCCAAACACGACAAGGACGACCAGCACGGGCAGGCTCATGGAAAGGCGTCTCCTCCGGCGGCTCACGCTTCTTCGACGCGAGTCCGACAGGCAGAACCCCTAGCACGATTGACGTTTACGTCAAAGGGGCGTCCAGCCTCGGCTGGCATGACGCAGGAGCAGCCAATGCTTGCGCAAGGTGGAAAGCTTTGCTGCACCGCCGCGCGGCGATTGCTCAGTCTTCTCCATCCTGCCGAGATAGGCACGCGTCAGCGCGAGCGGCAGGAATGCGGGGCGCAGCGAAGCCGGCAGCGCCGGGGCGCCTCGCTCGAAGGCACCGAGATGGTCTCGCGCGAGCGCGATCATCGCCGCCACTGCGCGTTGCGCGCCGGGGCCGCCCTCCCCTTTGACGAACTCTTCCGATGATGAGCCGGCCGCTGCGAGGATGTCCGCAGGCACAAAACATTGGCCACGCCTCCGGTACAGCGGCAACAGCAGCAAAAGACCGGTGATCGCTTGCGCACAACCCGCCCTCCCCGCCAGGTCGGCAAAACGCGGTGCCTCCTGGGGATCGAGCATCATCGCCGCAAGCTGGATGAGTGCCGCGGCGGTCTCGCCACAATAGCCTTCGAGATCGGTGCGCGACGGCATCGGATCATCGTAGAGGTCGAAGATGCGCGCTTCGAGCATGTTGTCGAAGGCTGTCTTCGGCAGTCGATTGGCGGAAATCGTCGCCCTCAGTGCGTCGGCGATCGGGTGACCGGTCTCCGCATCGTTCTCTGCCGCGATGACATCGCGCCACCATTGCAGCCGTACCTCGCCGGGTAACGGCTCGTGGATACGGTCGCGCACGGACGCGATCTCTGCATTGAAGGCATAGAGCGAAAACAGCGCGTCGCGCTTGTCGGCGGGCGCGTAGAGCGCGCTGAGATAACGGTCATGGTCGGAAGCGCGCACCGCATCCATGACGATGTTGGCGGTATCAGCCACGTCAGTCGACGGCAATCAGCGCCGCGGCCACGGCGCGGTCTTCGGCGAGCAGGACATTGTAGGTCCGCACCGCCGCGCCGGTCGACATCGGATCGGCGGCGATGCCGGCCTCTTTCAATGCCGCGCGCAGCGCCGTAGGCAGCGGCCGCAGATCCTTGCCGGTGCCGACCAGCACGATCTCGACCTTGCCGGCCTCGGCGAGCAGCTTGCTGAAGTCCGCCACCGTCAACGCCAGCGGATCGGCCGGCTCCCAGCCATGGATGCCGGACGGCAGGCAGAGCAGCGAGCCGCGATGCGACATATCGGCGAAGCGGAAGCCGCCATTGCCATAGGCCTCGATCGGCGCCCGGCCGGGGAAATGCGCCTCGCGGATGACGATGCCCTTGGCCACGGCCGCGGCGTCAGGTCGCCACGGCCTTGCCGTTCGCCGGCTTCTCCTCGTCGGCGGCCGTGGCCTGCGGCCGCAACTTGAACAGGATCAGCAGCGGCGCGGCGATGAAGATCGACGAATAGGTGCCGAACACCACGCCGAACAGCATCGCCATGGTGAACGAACGGATCACCTCGCCGCCGAACAGCACCAGCGCCAGCAGTGCCAGGATCGTGGTCACCGAGGTCAGCGTCGTTCTCGACAGGGTCTCGTTGATGGCGTTGTTCAACAGCTGCGGCAGCGGCATCTTCTTGTATTTTCGAAGATCCTCGCGGACGCGGTCGTAGACGACGATGGTGTCGTTCAGCGAATAACCGATGATGGTCAGGATTGCCGCCAGCGACGACTGGTTGAATTCCAGCCCGGTGATGACGAAGAAGCCGATCGTCATGACCACATCGTGGATCGTGGCGATGATGGCGCCGACAGCGAACTGCCATTCGAAACGGAACCAGACATAGATCAGGATGCCGACCAGCGCGATCAGCATGGCGATCGTGCCCTGCTTGGCGAGTTCGCCCGAAACCGTCGGTCCCACCACTTCGACGCGGCGGAAATCATACTGGTCCTGCAACTCGCCGCGCACCTTGTCGATGACGGTCTGCTCGGCGTTCTCGCCGCCGTCCTGGGTGCCGACGCGGATCAGCACGTCGTTCGGCTCGCCGAACTGCTGCACTTGCACTTCGCCGATGTTGAGCTCCGTGAGCCTGCCGCGGATGTCGGCGAGATCGGCATTGCCGGTCTTGGCCTGCACCTCGATCAGCGAGCCGCCCTTGAAGTCGATGCCGTAATTGATGTCGACGGTCATGAACAGCACGACCGACAGGATCGACAGCAGGCTGGACAGCGCGAAGGTCCAACGGCGGATACCCATGAACGGAATCTTCGTACCCGGCGGAATGAAGGTCACCGGCGCCTTCGGCAGTTCCTTCGGCCGGGCGCGGCGCAGCCAGATCGACACTAGCAGCCTGGTGAAGGTGAAGGCGGTGAAGACCGTGGTCAGGATGCCGATGGCGTAGGTGATGGCAAAACCCTTCACCGGGCCGGTGCCGAGGTAGAACAGCACCACTGTCGCGATCAGCGACGTGACGTTGGAATCGACGATGGTCGCCAGCGCCTTGGTGAAGCCGGTATCGATCGCCTGGATCACCGAGCGGCCGTTGCGCCGCTCCTCGCGGATACGCTCGTAGATCAGCACGTTGGAATCGACCGCCATGCCGATGGTCAGCACGATACCGGCGATACCAGGCAAGGTCAGCGTCGCGCCGAGCAGCGACAACAGCCCGACGATCATCGCCACATGCACCGCGAGCGCGATATTGGCGAGGAAGCCGAGGAAGCCGTAAGCGACGAACATGAAGGCGACGACGAGGATCGAGCCGATGATGCCGGCGACCTTGCCGGCATGGATGGAATCCTGTCCCAGGCCCGGACCCACCGTGCGCTCCTCGATCACGGTCAGCGTCGCCGGCAGCGCGCCTGCGCGCAGCAGCACGGCGAGGTCGTTGGCGCTCTGAGCGGTGAAATTGCCGGAGATCTGACCGGTGCCGCCGAGGATCGGCTCACGGATCTGCGGCGCCGAGATCACCTGGTTGTCGAGGATGATGGCGAACAGCTTGCCGACATTTTGCGCCGTCGCCTGGCCGAAGCGGGTGGCTCCCTTGGAATCGAAACGGAAGGAAACGACAGGCTCGTTGTTCTGCGAATTGTAGGTCGCCTGCGCGTCGACGAGATTCTCGCCCGAAACGATGACGCGGTTTTCGATCAGATAGGGTACCGGCGGATCGTCCTGCGAATAGAGGATCGAGGAGCCTGCCGGCGGACGGCCGTTGAGCGCGTCCTGCACCGGCATCGACTGGTCGACCATCTGGAATGTCAGCTTGGCGGTCTGGCCAAGGATTTCCTTCAGCCTTTGCGGGTCCTGCAAGCCCGGCACCTGGACAAGAATACGGTCGTCGCCCTGCCGCTGCACGATCGGTTCGGTGGTGCCGAGTTCGTTGACGCGCCGTTCGACGACCTCGATCGACTGCGTCAGCGCCGTCGAGGTGCGGTATTTGATGCCGGCGTCGGTGACGGTGAACTTGAGCAGGCCCGGCTCGGAATCGTCCAGCGTCATCTCCTGGACGGAGCCGCCGGTGAACAGCCCCGCCGCCACCGGGTCGGTCAGCGGCTTCAGCACCTTCTTGGCGGCGTCGATCTGGCTGGGATCGGTGATGCGGACCTGCACCGTGCGCCCGGATCCGGACAGGCCGGTATAGTTGATCTTGGGGTTGGCGTCGCGCAGCAGCGTCCTGATCTCGTCGCGTGACGTCTCCAGTCGATCCTTGATCAGGTCGTTCTGGTTCATCTGAAGCAGGATGTGCGAACCACCCTGCAGGTCGAGACCGAGCGTCATCTGCCGCTTCGGCACCCAGTTGGGCAGTTGCGCCAACGTGCTGGCAGGGAAGAGATTGGGCGCGGCGAGGACCACTGTGGCGGCCACGGCCAGCCAGATCAGGATCATCTTCAGGCGCGAAAAATAGAGCATTCGTTCTTATCCGTTCAGGCGTACATGCGGCAGCGTTCCGCCTTCAATTCGGTTATTTCTTGGCATTCTGGTTCGCCACTGGCTCGCCCTTGACGCGCACGTCCGAGATCGTCGAGCGCAGCGCCGTCACCTTGGTGCCACCGCCGAGGTCGATCTCGAGTTCGTGGTCGTCGATCACCTTGGTCACCTTGCCGACGAAACCGCCGCCGGTCACGACCGTGTCGCCGCGCCGCACCGCCGAGAGCATCTCCTGGCGCTTCTTCAGCTGCGCGCGCTGCGGCCTGATGATCAGAAAATACATGATCACGAAAATCAGGACAAACGGCAAAATGCTGATGAACATGTCTGGCGAGGCGCCGACGCCCTGGGCGTATGCCGGTGTAACGAACATCAAGAT
>NZ_RZSG01000375.1:0-5725 GCF_003997725.1 Mesorhizobium sp. M4A.F.Ca.ET.050.02.1.1 | reverse complement strand
GGCTTTCCTATCCTGACCAATCACACCTATGAAAGCACGTTGTGGATCATCGCCGAAGGCATGCGACAGGAGGCGGAGGCGCTGCTTACGAGCGACATTGTTTTGGTCGATCGTCCGGTCCCGGATGCCTTGGGCTACCTCACGGCAGCTTTGGAGGTTTCATCCCGCACGATTAATCGGGAACGACTTTCAGAATTGCAGACTGTAGTCGCTGCTCATGCCACACGGTACGATCTGCTAATCATCACTGAGTTGGATCATGCCATTCCACTCGGTCCAGAGCGCGATACGAACGAGGCGTTCCGAGTAGCTGCAGGCCAGCATGTAGCGGCAGTGATCGACCAGGTCCGGCCCCAAGCCATTTGCATGACATCAAAAAATGCCGACGAAGTTGTGGCTGGTGCCGTCGAACGGGCTCTTAACCATTTCAGCAAAGGGGGTTCTTGATGTCCTTGTTGGAAGTTCGAACTGCCATAAACACGATGATCAATTCCGCCGCCAATGGCAGCGATATCAGCACAAAGGCTTTGATCGACGCCTTGCGAAAAGGCCATGCCGCGCTCATTTCGGCCGCGCGGTCTGAACTCGAAACCATCGCGTTGACCAAGATTGTCAACGAAGTTGCCCGCCGGCGCGTCCGGGAGGTGCCAGGTCAGGGCGAGCTTTTTGGTGGCTATTCCGGAATCTGGCAAACCATTGCTGTCAAAAGCCGTGGACCGGACGGTAAACTGCGCTATGACCGTAAGGCGATAAATGATGCTACGCCGGAGGAGGTTGAAGCTTGGCTGCAAGAACACACACAAGCGCGTCGCACTCGGCCAGAGAAATTTGCTGGAATGCGCCGTATGCTGGAGGATGTAAGGAACGTTGGCGGGGCCAACGGCGCCACCATCGGCAGCCTCCTGGCCGAGAAGCGCCGTCTAGAGCTGGGCGCGGAGTAGCTCACGACGTTAAGCGCTAGGAGCCTTGCGGTGTATCACGATTGTGGGCTCCTCGGGTAACGTTGCGATCCCCAGCCGATTGGTCCCGGGTTTCTTAGTTGCCATCCTTTCAGTCCGTTAAATCGTTGGGTTATCTCCCTTAAGCGTCGGACTTCTCTAAGTAGTCCAACTTCAGAGGTTCTTCTGTGTTTCGTGACTATACCAATGCTATAGGCGCTTGCACTTTGCGATTTCTTCGATATGGAAAAAGAACAAGGCGAATGGGGATCGGGGGGGGGCGCTAGCATGGTGAGATCGACAGCCGTTAGGAAGATTGAACAGAAAACTGGTCAGAGGCCGGATAGCAAGACCGTCTTGGCTGGGAGTCACTCGAAAGAACTTTTCTTCGCCGTTGTCGGTCCGGTAGGGGCAGGTGCGTCGCAGGCGATCAAGGCACTGCAACGCGTTTGCAAGTCAGGGGGCTATGAAGTTCACCTGATCAAGGCAAGCGAGTTGATCCGAACCTGGGCAAATGAGAACGGCCTGGCCTTCCCTGAGGTCGGGACCAAGACCTTGGAACTGGTTACCGAATTGCAGAACCTCGGCGACTCGATGCGCGAGCATGACATGGCCGAAGTCGCCAAAGCGGCAATGCGCGAAATCGCACAGCGACGTGCCAATCGCACCGGTCAGACTTACGTCAAGGGCGAGAAGGTCATTCCCGACAGCGTCAAACGCGTCTACCTTATCGATTCGATAAGGCATCCGGCCGAAATTCACCTGTTACGCAGAACGTACGGCAATGCATTCGGGCTGATCGGAGTCGTTTGCGAGGAGGGCGTGCGTCGCGCACGAATTCTTGAGAAATACTTCCGCGGGCCGGAGAAAGGGCTGCCCGAAACGCAGAACGCCGTCGACCGTTTCATGGATCGTGACTCGGATGACTCCAGTCGCAAGCATGGCCAGCATGTGACCGAAGCGTTCTACGAGGCGGATTTCTTTATCGACAACACCCGTGACGACCCGAACGGCACTAAGAACCTGCTGGATACAGATTTGAGCAGGTTCGTTAGCATCGTCTCACATGATCGAGTGGAGCGGCCCACCATAGAGGAGACCGCGATGCACCATGCCCACTCCGCGCGCGTGCGAAGCGCCTGTTTATCCCGACAGGTGGGCGCAGCATTGGTCGACGCCGATGGAACTGTGGTTGCGACCGGAACTAACGAAGTGCCTGCGGCCGGAGGTGGCGTTTATGGTGAGCGCTTCGCCACGTCAAGCAGAGGCATTGACGATCATCGTTGCGCTTTCCGCGCGGAGGCGTACTGCAGCAGCAACCGCGAGCAAAACGACATCATCGACAACTTGATCGAGGTCATTCGGGAACTGAAGCAGGTTTCGGACAAAATCGACCTGGCTGCGCGCATCCGGAAGACTCGGCTGGGAGGCCTTATAGAGTTCAGTCGTGCGGTCCATGCCGAAATGGATGCGCTGCTGTCGGCGGGACGCGAGGGTGTCTCGACCGTCGGTACCCGACTCTTCGTCACGACATATCCGTGCCACTATTGCGCCAGGCACATCGTCAGTGCCGGCGTGTACGAAGTTCAGTTCATCGAGCCATACCCCAAGAGCCTGGCCAGAAAGCTGCATAGCGATTCCATCGAAGTGACCCCATCCGAGTGGATACCGCCGGTCCCAAAGAGCATCGGTGCCGCGCGGGCGCAACTGCGTACCGCTTCGGACGTCGATAAGGAAGACGTTAAGCTTAATGAGCCTAAGGTGCTTTTCAGACCGTTCGTAGGGGTAGCACCCCGGATGTACGTCCGTGCGTTCGAGAAGACGTGGCAACTCAAGAATAAGACAAGCGGCGAATTTGAGATGCGGGCACCAGAATGGGGTAGCGAATGGGCCACCTTGACGGTAGGCTATCCCGAACTCGAAGCAGCCTTGGCGAAATAGCGTGGCGAAACCGCAACTCACACTCGTCGAGAATACCGGAAGCTGGCATAGCCGCATCGATGGTCGCGTTGTCGCGCAAACGCATGAGGTCGCCACTCGTGATACTGTGGTGAACTCACCACGTGCCGATCAGCTCGATTTGTTCGACGCACTTGCCCTTCCCGATTTGCGCGTTTTCGTCGTCGCCATGGATACGGTGCACGGCCGGACGCTTCAAAAGGCAGTGCTGTCTATTAAACCCAGGTCGGTGATCGATCTGCGATATGCCGCCCGTTTTGACCAATACGGATCTGACAGGGATACCTTGTTTGCTTATTTCAAGTCGGTCGGCTCTTACTATGCCTTGGACTCAATGCCTTGGCATGACCTTTCGATCCGCGACTTCATGACTGAGGGCGGCGTTCAAGTCCCAAGAGTGCATCATGAGCTGGTCGAGTTGGACAGAGGGGCAGTGATGTTCTTCGTTCCAAAGCCTCAGCACGCCAGCATGCTCATTGCGTACCTCAACCGGACGCTCTCGGCCAAAGCCAAGACCAGTTGGCGTATCGAGCAGATCGGCTGATTTTAGAGGGAGCCGCCGGCTTACGAGTCCGTATCTCGCCGTATCCTATCCGTCCTAAGCGGTACAATATTGTCGGGTAACGTCGGCATGCGCTCCCCGGTAAGTCGCGTAAATAGCTCAGGCGCCATGCCAAGTTTGGCAACCAGGCGGTAAAGGACAATCGGGTCACGATTGGAAATCCAACTGATGGCCACGCGCAGCAACTCTGGCTCCTCGATCGCAACCCTTTCGTCGTAGCGCTCCGCCTTAGCTTGTCCGGTCTTTACCAGCTGGATGTTGGCGGTGCGATATTGCGCAGCGTTGATTAAACCCAGATCGAATGCGCGCCGGGCGATGGCGCGTACCGAAACTTTCCAACGAAGCTTCATTGAAAACAGTGCACTCCAATCGAGAGTCCGCCGACTTCGAGGAAATTCACGCGCGAACGCGGTGCGCGGGATCAAAAAGGCCCCGGCGAACCGGTGCGCCTCTCCTTCAGTGACACTGTCGCCGGTCTGGATGCCTTGATGCATAATCAGGTGCGCGGCTTCGTGTGCAAGGTCGAAGCGCAAGCGGGCGCCAGCAACTTTCGCGGTTGAGCGAACGATGATAGGCCGGCGCCGCGCCATAGACAGCGCATCGATGCGGTCAGTGAGATCATCGAATTGCACCACAACTGCACCAGCATTCTCCACAACACGCATCATACTGGTGATTGGACCATCGAGGCCCAGGCCCCAGTGTTGCCGGGCATTCTCGGCAATGCGCTCTATCGCGTCTGGCGAAGCGGGATGCGGCTCCTCTGGAAAGTTGACCATCGGCATGCGCACCTGACCCTCGAGCGCGTCAACTAGCGCTTCCAGAGCTGTTCCTCGGGCCACAGCCTGCGCAGTCAATGCTCGTGGCGCGCTGGACAGCCGACGAAAGTGACAGTCTTCTTCACGGACGGGGTTTGTCGCCGGCGTTGCAAAGAAAGCAGACGTCACCCCGAGCGCAGCTGCCAAAGCTTCACGCATCTCGTCGGTCGGTTCTTTGGCGCCCGTTTCAAGCTGATGAACAAACTGCCGGCTAGCCGCCACGAGCCCGCCTAGCTCATCGAGCGATAGCCCAGCAAGCAGTCGCGCCAATCGGAGCTTAGCACCGTAAAAGAAACGCACTCGATCCTCCCGGACTTGGCCCGGCGGACTTCCTTTCATTGCCACCCTTACACCTTGTCGGAAGAAGCGACGATATCGTCGCCATGCTCGTCCTCGTCGTACCCGTGATCGCTGACAGACGGCGATGAAAGTTCAATACCCTCAGGCCGCGCTTCGTCCAGGAGCACGATCAACGGCTCCGCTTCAGCAAGTGGCAAAGGCCACACGAGTTCTGCTTGGTCGTTACGTAACGCGACGAAACTAGCTCCGAGGAGCGCTCCATCCATGTCGGTCGTTACCCCGATTCGAAACAGCACGCCGGCGGTCAGAATGCCTGGCTCCAGGTCAAGCAGCAGTTGCTCGAAGGGAGTGGCAATCGAAATCTTTGCGGTAGGCTCTGCGGGATCTCCGCGCCAGAAACGCATTGGAACACCTCCGATGCTGAACTGGAAATGTTTTCCCGGATCAATTACTCCCAGCCATTCGAAACCCAGTGTGCCGGCAGCCTTTGCGATCTGAAAGCAGCCGTAGTTGTAGGCGCAGACACCCAAGGTCCAGTTGTCGTCCCCTATCGCGGGGTCAAAGCGATCAACCGCACTGCCACGGCCCAGGGCGAGCAGCTGTGCAACCTTGACAAGCCGTTCTGCGGTCAGCTCGGGGTGATAGTCCCAAGGCAGCATCTTCACTCTCTCTTTCTCGAATCGGGCATTTCTTAGAGTCTGTCAACCAGAAGGACCATTGTCAACCAGCGCACGCCGAAACGATCCCGATCACCGGCTGTCGCACGACCAGTCGTCCTGGTCCTGAGTCCTCGATTGTCCCTGTGGTCGCAACGCGACAACGCCCCGCTCATGGCACCAGGTCCTCAACGACATCTTCCTCGCCCTCCCCGCTAGCCAAGCCGGCCGGAATGTCGCCGACCAGCAGCTTCTCCTTCGACAGCAGCCCGGCCTCCTCGAGCGCTTCGAAATCCGGCAACTGGCGCAGCGTGTCGAACCCGAACTGCGACAGGAAATTTTTCGTCGTCACATAGGTGTAGGGCGCGCCCGGCTGCGGGCTGCGCGGCCCCGAGGCGATGAGCTCCTGCGCGCGCAGCACGCCGATCAGATCGCGCGACACCTCCTTGCCGAAAAAGCTCGACAGCTCGCCACGCGTGATCGGCTGGAAAT
>NZ_RZSG01000374.1:0-5743 GCF_003997725.1 Mesorhizobium sp. M4A.F.Ca.ET.050.02.1.1 | reverse complement strand
AAGCTCGGCGCCGTGATGCCGGGCACCGGCGCGTCGATGCCGCTCCAGGCCGCGCCGTCGGCGCCGATGAACAGCGAGCGCACCGCCGCCACCGCGCCGTCCCGCTTCAGCATGTAATGATGCCAGCCGTTGCGGCCGACCAGCGCCAGCAGCCAGGGTGAAGTCGGCAGCCTGTACTGGCGATCGATGAAGCCGGCCCATTCGGCAGCCGTTGCTTGCGTCACCCGCTCGACCGAGAGCCCATCGGCCGGGAACAGCGGTTCGGGCGGCAGCGGTGTTGCCTCGCGATAGATCCGCTCCCAGCCGCCCTGGCGCTGCAGGCCGCGCGCTTCGAGCCAGCATCTGAGCCGGGAAGGTTCGGTGTGCGGATTGACATAAAACCAGGGCCGCGAGATGCCGGCAGCGCGGTAATGCGCCAGAAGCGTGTCGAGCTGACTTTCGGTGGCCGGGCCGTCGACGCCGAGATTCTTCACGCAGTTGAAATGGATGAACGGGATCGTCGTGCAGGTGGTCCAGGCCAGATCGCCTTCTGCCGCCATCGAAAGCCCTTGCCTCGTTGCGAAATCGGCCGGCGCCGCAGCGTAGAGGTCAAGCCACGCATTGACCTCGGCGCGCTCGATGGCGCGGCTGAAGTCGCCCGACACGTTTTCGATCGCGATGGCCGGCGGATGCGGCACCGGCACTATTACGGGTTCCAGTTCTGACAGGGCGGATGACATGGCTTCCCCTCCCGAAATTCCTAGCCTTACAATGTAAGATTAGTGGAGGATAATATTATGGCCGAGCTTGTCAAGCGAGATATGGAGCACCGGCAGCCTGCCGTCGGAGCCGCCATTTTATCCCTAACAACTTGATTCAACATTTATTGGCAATTTCTCGTTAGGAATCGTGTCTGCCGGCGGCAAATCCGCCTTCGGCCTGTTTTGTTTCGTGTACAGGTCCAGATGCGGTTCCCAGGCGTCGTCAGTTTTGTGCTTGCATCGCTGTGCCTTGCCGGCTGCTCGTCCACATCGGGCATGGACGCCTTGCAGGTGCCGTCCAACGAGATCACCAGTTCCGTCGTCAGGCCAAGCGCACCGGTGGCGAAGGCCGTCGCGACTGCTGAGACCGAAGCCACCGACGAGACAGTGTCGATGGCCGGCACCGCCCGTATCAGGCCGCCGGCGTCATTGCCTGAAGAGAATGCGCGTCCCTTCGGCCTAGCCGAGGAAGAGACGGTGGCATTCCCTGCGCCTGATCTTCCCGACAGTGTCGAACCGCCGGTCGAGCCGGCGGCGCTTATGGCGCCGCCGAAGCGGCTGTCTCGCGCGGCGCCGGCGATGCTGGCCGGCCCCGTCACCCGATATGGCTTTCGCGATGCCAAGCCGATCAATTTCGGTCGGGCCTCGCCCCGGCACCTTGCGGTGCACGGCGTCGACGTTTCGCGCTGGCAGGGCAACGTCAACTGGGGAAAGCTGCGCGCCCAAGGCGCCAACTTCGCCTACATCAAGGCCACCGATGGTGGCGATCATCTAGATCCGATGTTCAGGACGAACTGGCGCAATGCCGATGCCGCCGGGCTGAAACGCGGCGCTTATCATTTCTTCTACTGGTGCCGCACCGCCGGCGAGCAGGCCGATTGGTTCATCCGCAACGTGCCGCGGGTCGAGGGCGCGCTGCCGCCGGTGATCGATGTCGAATGGAACGGCGAATCCTCCTGCAGGCGGCGGCCGTCGCGCGAGACAGTGCTGGAGAAGATGCAGGTGTTCATGGACAAGCTCGAACGCCACTACGGCCAGCGGCCGATCATCTACACCAGCCCCGACTTCTATCGTGACAATCTGCGCGGCGCCTTCCTTGACTATCCGTTCTGGCTGCGCGCCGTCGCGCGCCATCCGTCAAAGGTCTATCCCGACCGCAAATGGCTGTTCTGGCAGTATTCCGGCTCCGGCCTGTCGCACGGAGTGAGGGGCCGCATCGACCTCAACGTCTTCCACGGCGACGAGCGCGCCTGGCGGGCCTGGGCCGGTGGACAGACGACTGTCGCCGACGCCGACTGAGCGCTCTCGGCTGATGCCATTACCGGCAGGCTGCCGTCGTCCCATCCCCCGGCGGCATTTTCAGCGTTTTGCTAAGGATCCACACACCTTTTTCCTTAGTGGTCCTGCAATGCCCGGCTGGTAACATCCGCGTAATCATGCATGCCGCGCGCAACACCGCGCGGCCGAGCATGAATGGGCATGGAGGGGTCGATGCGCAATCCGGTTCTGGCAATCGTTTTTGTGGCCGCTGTCGGCTACGGATTTTTCAATGCGCTCGGGCATGGGCGGAGCGACAAGCCGATGGCCATTCCGGCGGCGGCGCCAGGCGCCTCGCAGACGGCGCCTCGCGCGATGACGGAGAACGTCGTCGCCTATTCCACCGAAGACAAGGCGATGCAGGCCGCCAAGAACAAGGGCCACTCGACGCTGCCGCGCTTCCACGAGCTGATGGCCGCTGGCACGCCCGGCACCTACACGGTGAAGTTCCCGCTCACCCAGAACGGCGCCACCGAGCACATCTGGATGCAGCTCACGGGCCTGGGCGACGGCACCTTCATCGGCCTGCTTGCCGACGAACCTGTCAACGGCACCAAGTACAAGATGGGCGACCGCATGACGGTGGAGGAAGCCGACGTCGAGGACTGGATGGTCAAGAACGGCGGCGAGGTTTACGGCGGCTATACCGTGCGTCAGGCGTTTGCGGACATGCCGAAGGAACAGGCCGCGAAATACGGCATCACCTTCAAGGATTGATCCGGCTCCCCGAGAGGAGGAGGGTCGCACCCCGCGCAGTCGTCATCCTCGGGCTTGACCCTACCCTTACCTTGCCTCGCGTCTTTCGCGCTCGCGTATCTCGGCCGTCTGAGCCAGCACCCAGTCGCGGAACACCTTGATCTTGGGTGCATTGCGGCGGCTTTCCAGATGCACCAGCCAATAGCCGTCGCCATCGGATCCAAGCACTTCAAAAGGCTGAATCAACTGTCCCTTGGCCAGCAGCGCATTGTAGATGTTGCGGGTGAGGATAGCGGCGCCCTGGTCGGTCAGCGCCGCCATTGCATCGTAAGCCTGCGACCCCAGCGTCGGACCCGCGATGACGCGATCGGGTTCGAACGGCACGCCGGCTGCCTCGAACCAGATTTTCCACCAGGGATCGTCGGCGCAGCATAGCGCCACCTTGTAGAGATCCTCGGGACGGTGGATGCCGCCCACACTCTCGGCCAGTCTCGGGCTGAGCATTGGCGTATAGTCCGCCTTGAACAGATAGTGAGCCGTCAGGCCGGGCCATTTTCCGGTGCCCGTGCGTATCCGACGTGTCCTCGCGCGTGAAATCGACTAGGCGGGGCGATGTGTTCACCTTCACGGCGAGATCGGGATGCATCAGCTGGAATGTTCCAAGCCATACGGCCAGCCAGTTCGTTGCGAAGGTCTCCATGGTCGTCACCGACAGCACGCCGGTCGCGCCGCCCTTGGTCGCGACCCACGCATCGGCCAGGGCCGAGAACGCGCCTGATGCGTGCGGCGCCAACTGCTGTCCGGCCTCGGTCAGGGCGATCTGTCTTGTTTTTCTTATGAAAAGCGGCGTTCCCGCGCGTTCTTCCAGCACCTTGATCTGATAGCTGGCCGCCGACTGGGTCATGCCGAGTTCTTCGGCCGCCTTGGTGAAACTGCCCAGCCGCGCCGCGGCCTCAAACACTCGGATGGCGCCTAGCGGCGGCAGCTCCCAACTCATGACGCATCAATCCTCCTGATGCATGCTACGCGAGGTTCGATTGGAATCCAAGGCCGGAAAACGGCATGCTCTGGTCATCGAACTCGAACCCGAAAGGACACACGGCAATGACCACCACCCGTTACAACACGCTTCGTCGACCGGTTCTCGACCTCTTCATCGCGCCGTTCAGGCCCCGCACGCGCGGCCTGCTCGACCGCCGTTCACTGTCGGACCATTTCCTGCGCGACATCGGCATGCTCGACGGACACGTGCCTCCCGGCACCCTTCGTTGAGGCAATCCCACGCTTTGACCGACCTAGATCCGAGGGAGGGAAAGATGTCATCGGAGGCTTTGGCGAAGAGCCGTCAAACGATCAATGCCTATGAGGACTATGCGGAACGCTACGACGCCATCGTGCGGCATGTTCCCAACGAGAGAGAACAGGCATCGCTTAAGCGCCTCGTGGCGATCGCCGGCACAAGCGGTCAGATTCTCGAAGTCGGGTCGGGAGCGGGATACGACGCTGATTTTCTGGAGGGTCTGGGCGTCAAGGTTCGCCGCACCGACGCAACCAAGCGGTTTCTTGAGTTGCAGGCCGCGCGCGGCAAGGAGGGTGATCTCCTTGATCTCCTCACCGACGAACTAGGCGGACCCTACGATGCTGTCCTGGCACTCGCTGTCCTGATCCATGTGCCCCGCGACCAGATCGATCAGGTGCTTGCCAAGATAGCCGGCTCGCTGCGGCCAGGCGGCGCCTTCCTGGTATCGATGCGCAATGGCGACGGCGAGACGGATGGCAACTATCATACCGTCTTGTGGCGTAGGGACGATTTTGCGGCGCGTATTGAGAGCGCCGGGCTGGTGCTGATCAGGGACGATTTCAACATTGGCCGCAACAGCGAGGAATGGAACACGTTCCTGGCTGTCAGGCCGGCAAGATGGGGTACGGGAGAGGCGCTGCTCGCGCCCTCGTCATCGTCGGGCTTGACCCGAGGATGACGAAATGGGGTTCCGGTATGACCCTCAACAGGTGACGAGATCCGTATGGCCAAATCCCTTCGAGTAGTCGAGCACGGAAATGACCGAAGGCACCACGCGGAAAATACGGACCTGTTCTGGCGTCGGCATCGGGCCGGGCAGCGCGACTTGCGGCGGATACTTCATCGGCAGCATCCGTAAAACCTTTTCAGCTTCGGCCCGGTCTGTAACCTCCTGCGCGCGCGCCGCCATGGAAAGTCCAGTGATCTCCATCACCTGCGGCGCGTCGTGGTCGATGGTCAACGACACGCGATCGTCCCGCGCCATATTGGCCGCCTTCTGGCTTTCCAGACCGCAGAGGAAATAGAGCGTGAGGCCTTCGTTGACGTAGCCTACGGTCGTCGCCTGCGGCCAACCGTCCGGCCTCAAGGTCGCGATCGTCATGACCCGGTGCTGATCCAACAGCGTTTCGATCTTGTTTTTGATCTCCTGGTCCATCCCTTGCCTCCGACGTCATTGCCGACGGTGGCTATATTTGGGGGTCGTGGGTAGCCTGGCATTGACCTGCATCAACGCAATTGCGGGCAAGCAGGCTTCGGCCGCAATGGCTGGTCGGATCTGGCGCCGCGCGCTGATCCAACTTCCCACAAGGGGGAAGGAGAGCGCTCACTTCGATGGTGATGTGGTCGATCATATCGTTTTTGGGTCGTTGATCGATCAAACAAAATCAGCCCGATCTTACGATCGGGCCGATAATGTTCCGTTTTAGCGGATCAAATCGCATCAGCTGCAGCCGCTCGTGCTTCCACACGTGTCGCACTTCTCGCAGGTGCCGTTCCGCACCATGGTGAAGTTGTGGCACTCCGGGCATTCGTTGCCGGTGTAGCCCTGCAGCAACGACTGCTGGCGGCGTGTCGCGGCGAGCTTCTTGGCGTCGGCGGCTTCCTGCGCGGCGGCGTCTGTGAACAGTGCCTCGGTGCTGGAAACCTCGGCTTCTTCTTCGACGATGTCCTCGGCAAGTTCCCTGGCGCG
>NZ_RZSG01000373.1:0-5752 GCF_003997725.1 Mesorhizobium sp. M4A.F.Ca.ET.050.02.1.1 | reverse complement strand
ACAATTTGTTTGCCGAGACGCCGAAATGATGCTGGGCGGCCGCCTCGATGCCGTAGATGCCCGGGCCCCATTCGGCGATGTTGAGGTAGATCTCCATAATGCGCCGCTTCGACATCACCGCGTCGAAATAGACGGCGAGCGGCAGTTCGACCACCTTGCGCACCGTGCCCAGCGGCCGCGACCAGAGGAAGAGGTTCTTCACCGTCTGCATTGTGATGGTCGAGGCACCGCGCGTCGCCTCGCCGGCCAGCGCGTCGTCCACGACGCCGCGCAATTCGCCGAGATCGACCCCGCGGTGGAAGCAGAACTGCCCGTCCTCCGACATGATCACCGAATGCGCCAGCGCCGGCGACACGTCGTCGATCGAAACCCAGCGCCGGTCGTAGCCGGAGAAGGTCGCGAGGTCCTTCAGCATCAGCGTCGACACCGGATGCACGAAGGACGGCAGATAGAGGAAGGTCAGCACCACCGGTACCACCGCCAGGATGGCGGCAACGACCAGGGAGCGCCGGCCAAGGCGCTTGAGACCGGCGCGGTTCAGGCGCCTCGGCCGCGCCATGTCCAGTCCTTCGATTTCATGATCGACGATCGGTTCCGTCAAGCCGCCCCACCCGTGCCATCAGCTCAACCGGCATAATGGCGCGCGGCTTCTTGCGCAATGTCTGAGTGTCGGCTACCGCTCCCGGCCATGGCGAAAGACGAAGAAATCGCGTTCGAAACCGCACTTCTGACACGCGCAGCGGCAATCGAGGCGCTGCTCAGGCGGCTTCTCGACCTGCGCGCGCTGTCCGGCGAGATCGCCCGGCCGGAGCGGCTGATGGCGGCCATGCGCCATGGCGTGTTGAACGGCGGCAAGCGCCTGCGCCCTTTTCTGGTTATGGAAAGTGCAGCGCTCTTTTCCGCAGATGGCGAGGCGGCATCGCGCGTGGCGGCGGCGCTCGAATGCGTGCATTGCTATTCGCTGATCCATGACGATCTACCGGCCATGGACAATGACGATCTGCGCCGCGGTCAGCCGACCGTGCACCGGGCCTTCGACGATGCCACCGCCATCCTCGCCGGCGACGCGCTGCTGACGCTTGCCTTCGACATCCTCGCCGACGAGGCCACCGTGCTGCCCGTGGAACGCCGGGCAGCGCTGGTGCTGGCGCTTGCCCGCGCCGCGGGCATTGGCGGCATGGTTGGCGGGCAGATGCTCGATCTCGATGCCGGACGCACTCCGCCGGACGAGGCCGGCATCATCCGGCTGCAGGCGATGAAGACCGGCGCCTTGATCCGCTTTGCCTGCGAGGCCGGCGCCATCGTCGCCGGCGCGCCGCCGGAAGACCGCGAGCGGCTGGCCGAATTCGGCTCGGCGATCGGGCTCGCCTTCCAGCTTGCCGACGACCTGCTCGACCTGACGGCGGATGCGCACCAGATGGGCAAGGCGACCGGCAAGGACGCCGCCGCAGGCAAGGCGACGCTGGTCGCCCTGCACGGCGCCGACTGGGCGCGCAAGCAGCTCAACGGCCTCGTCGGCCAGGCGCATGCGCTGCTCGATCCCTATGGCGAGCGCGCGGCCCTGCTGAAGGAAGCGGCGACATTCGTGGCGACGCGCAACAGCTGACCTGTTGCACAGGCGAACGACGCCGGCTCGCCACCGGTCCGATCTTCACAACCCTGCCAGCGCGAAAATGCGGGATGCCCAGCACCGCTGAGCGAGCTGCGGATAGGGCGCCGACGTCGCTCCGATTGTTCGCTCTTTCCGAATAGTGCTGCCAGCAGCGGGGTGATTATCCGACATCCGCGGCAATCTATATCCGCCCCATGACAACGAAGATCGATCCGTCCGATGACGACGCGACCGTCGTCATCGGACGCGCCAACCGGCGCCGTGAAATGCCACTGAAAGGAACCTGCAAATGCCCTTTGCCAACTTCAAGATGCCCGAGGCCGCCCTCACAAAAGCGCAGAAGGAAGATCTCGTCCACAAGACCACGCAGATGTTCGTGGACTATTTCGGCGAGGGTGTGCGCCCCTACACCATGGTGCTGATCGAAGAAGTTCCTGATGGAGGCTACGGCCGCGCCGATGAAGTCTTTGTCCTTCCCGATGCCTATCGGGCTAAGGATGTTGCCTGACATGAACAAGGCGAGCCGCTTGTCGAGCGGCTCGCCTTTCGGGCAAATGCAATAGTCCATTTTTGATAGGCGAACACACGATCGCGTGAGCCCATTCGATCCGTCCCCGCCTAGGTCGGACCTCAGCCTCTTGCGGCCGCATTGGCGACCACAAACACCGAATAGAGCGACTGCCGCGCCGTGATGAACAGGCGGTTGCGCTTGGCGCCGCCGAAGGCGAGGGTCGCCACCGTTTCCGGGATGCGGATCTTGCCTATCAGCGTGCCGTCGGGATCGAAGCAATGCACGCCGTCGCCGGCGCCTGCCCAGACCCGACCCGCCGTATCCACCCTGAAGCCGTCGAACAGGCCGGCCGTGCAGGTTGCGAAAACGCCGAGTTCCTTGAGCGCATTGCCTTCGACGGCAAACTTGCGGATGTGCCGCGGCCCGTCCTTCTGATGCGTGATGCCGGTGTCGCCGACATAGAGGACCGTCTCGTCCGGCGAGAAGGCGAGACCGTTGGGCTTCGCCATCGTCGAGACGACGCGCGCCACCTCGCCGGTCGCGGGATCGGCGTGGTAGACGTGGCAGCCCTCGATCTCCTGTTCGGAGCGGTCGCCCTCATAGTCTGTCGCGATGCCATAGGGCGGATCGGAGAACCACACCGTGCCGTCGGAGCGCACCACGACGTCGTTGGGCGAATTCAGGCGCTTGCCGTCGAAGCAGTCGGCGATCACCGTGATCGATCCGTCATGCTCGGTGCGCGTGACGCGCCGCGACCGATGCTCGCAGGTGACCAGCCGTCCCTCTGTATCGACCGTGTTGCCGTTGGCACTGTTTGCCGGCGCCCGGAACACCGAAACCACGCCATTGGTCTCGTCGTAGCGCATGATGCGGTCGTTGGGGATGTCGGAGAAGACCAGATAGCGCCCGGCCGCGAACCATGCCGGGCCTTCCAGCCAGCGCCCTCCGGTCCACACCCGCTCGACCGCCACATGGCCGACGAAACAGCTTTCGAACCGCTCGTCGAGAACCTCGAAGCCCGCGCCCTCTAAGTCTCCGAACATGCTCCATCCTCCGCGAAAACGGGTTACCGATAGCCTTCGCGGCAAACCGTTTTCAAGACTTGACCTGCAAAAATGTTAGCGATAACATCGGTGCCAATTCAGTCCGTTTGCTTGGCTTGGGAGGGCCATAGATGCGGCCCAAGCTCATCGAATTCATCGACATCTCCAAGCGCTTCGGCGGCACTCTGGCGCTGAAGTCGGTCTCGCTCGACATCCACGAGGGCGAGATCGTCGCCCTGCTTGGCGAGAATGGCGCCGGCAAGTCGACGCTGATCAAGACGCTCGCCGGCATCCACAAGCGCGACCAGGGCACGATCCGCTTTCGCGGCGAAGACTATCACCACCGCCCGCCGCGTCCCAACCAGCCACAGAAGGTCGCCTTTATCCATCAGGACCTCGGCCTCATCGAATGGATGACGGTGGCCGAGAATGTCGGCATGGCGCAGGGCTTTTCGCGCCGCTCGGGCCTGATCGATTGGCGCGACACCGAGCGCCGCGCCGAGCGCGCGCTGGCGCTGGTCGGCTGCGCCTTCGATCCGGCGACGCGCGTCCAGGACCTTTCGCGCACGGAAAAGTCGCTGGTGGCGATCGCTCGCGCACTCGCCACCGAAGCCGACGTTCTGGTGCTCGACGAGCCGACGGCAAGCCTGCCGGCCGACGAGGTCGAACGCCTGTTCGAGGCGCTGCGTCCGCTGCGCGAGCGCGGCGTCGGCATGATCTATGTCTCGCACCGGCTGGACGAGGTGTTCCGGATCGCCGACCGCGTCGCCGTCATGCGCGACGGCCGCATGGTCGCGGTTAAGCCAGTGGTCGAGACCACGCCGCAAGAACTGGTCGACCTGATCGTCGGCCGGCCGGCGCACCAGATGTTCGCCAAGTCGCAATGGCAGGACGGGCCGGAGCGGCTCAAGGTCGAAAACCTCGTTTGCGGCAACGTCGGCCCGGTCACCTTCGAGGCGCGCTCCGGCGAATTGCTCGGGCTGGTCGGCCTGCGCGGCGCCGGACAGGAAGCCGTCGGCCGCGCGCTGTTCGGCGCCGAGCGTTTCGAGGGAACGGTCTCGCTCGACGGCAAGCGCCTCGACCTGTCTTCGGTCGGTGCCGCCCTTGCCGCCGGCGTCGGCCTCATCGCGCGCGACCGCACCGAGGAATCGGTCGCGCTGTCGCTTTCCGTGCGCGAGAATATGTATCTCAATCCGTCGGCGGTCGGTCGTGGACTATTCTCCTTCATGAAGCCGGCGCGGGAGAGCGAGTTGACGCAGGAACTCGGCGCGCGGCTGGGGCTGAGACCCAACGATCCGCATCTGCCGATCGAGGCGCTTTCAGGCGGCAACCAGCAGAAGGTGGTCGTCGGCCGCTGGCTGGCGACGGGCCGCAAGCTGCTGATCGCCGAGGACCCGACGGCCGGCGTCGATGTCGGCGCCAAGGCCGAGATCTACCGCCTGATCGCGGCGGCCGTCGAAGCCGGGCTGGCGGTCATCGTCGTCTCCACCGATTTCGAGGAGGTCGCCCATATCTGCCATCGCGCCCTCGTCTTCTCGCATAACCGCATCGTACGCGAACTTGCCGGCGATGCCTTGACGACGGCTGCGCTCATCCGCGCCGCCTCCGTGTCCGAAGCCGCCTAGAGCCGGATGATTTCAGGTCCAATCGACCTGAAATTTGAATCCGGTTCTAAATCAAAGAGATAGAGCATGATGTCGTCCGAAAACCGCCTCACACTTTTCGGCATCATGCTCTAGGAGGACCCCCATGAATTCGATCAAATCGACGGCGCTGGAGCCGACCCGGTCGGAACTTTCCGGGCTGAGCCTCGGCCAGAAGGCTTCGCGCTACCTGCCGGTCTACGGCCTGCCGATCCTGACGCTGCTGCTCATCGTGCTGTTCTCGTTGCTGCTGCCGCGGACGTTCCCGACGCTGCTCAATTTGCGCTCGATCATCTCCGACAAGGCGATCATCGCGATGCTGTCGCTTGCGGCGATGATCCCCATGGCCTCGGGCCGCATCGACCTTACGGTGGGCTACGGCATCGTGCTGTGGCACATCCTGGCCATCAGCCTGCAAACGGCCTTTGGCATCCCTTGGCCGATCGCGGTGCTGATCGTCATCCTGCTCGGCGTGCTCACCGGCTTCATCAATGGCTGGCTGGTCGAGGTGGCGCGCATCGATTCCTTCATCGCCACGCTCGGCACCGGTACCGTGCTCTATGCTTTGGCCATGTGGTACACCGGCGGCCGGCAGGTCGTCGGCGTGCTTCCCGACGGCTTCCTCTCCCTCAACGGCACGATGCTGTTCGGCCTGCCGATCACCGGCTACTACGTGGTCGTCCTGGCGCTGGCGATGTGGCTCGTGCTCGAATACCTGCCGATCGGCCGCTACCTCTACGCCATCGGCGCCAATCCGAAGGCCGCCGCGCTCAACGGCATCCCGGTGCAGAAATTCGTCGTGGGCGCCTTCGTCGCCTCCGGCGCGCTCACCGCGCTCGGCGGCGTGCTGCTCGCCTCGAAGCTGAGGATCGGCCAGGCCAGCGTCGGTCTCGAATATCTGCTGCCGGCGCTGGTCGGCGCCTTCCTCGGATCGACCACCATC
>NZ_RZSG01000372.1:0-5755 GCF_003997725.1 Mesorhizobium sp. M4A.F.Ca.ET.050.02.1.1 | reverse complement strand
GAGCCGCTCTATCATGCGCTGTCGCGCGGCTTCATCGCCGAGGCGATCCGGCGGCGCAGAGCGGAGACGATGCCCGCGCCGGGCTGAGCTATCGTTCTTCCGCTTTCACTTGCGGGAGGCGGACCTCGCTGTTGCGCCAGAGCGCCAGGTCTCCCTGGCTTTCAATGTCGCCGCGCGCGTCGAGAGCTTCCAGTCGCCCGGCGATATCGTCCCAGGAAACCTGGACGCCCGCCTTGCGAAGCGCCTGTTCGGTTTTCGCGAGGACCATGGCCGTCTTCTGCCAGCGGTCCATCACCATTTGCATGATGGCGCGGTCGATCTCGCTGTCCGCCGTCAAGGGGGGCCTCAGCCTACTTGCACTTGGCGATCGAGGCCAGCGCGGCCGAAATGCCCTTCAGCGAGAACACATAGGAGGTGGGGTTGCCGCGACCGGACTTGGCCTGCACCTTCATGTCGGTGCCGGTCTTCATGGCGGCGATCAGCACCGGTTCTTCCGCCGCGTTCTCGACCCAGGCCGACTTGCCGCGCGTGAACATCGAGAAGGTCTTCTTGTCGATGGTGACGGTGGCCTTGGAGCCTTCCTGGAAATTGTAGCCGGCGATGAATTGCGGCTCGTAGGACACCTGCTGGCCCGGCCGCTGGCTGACGAAGAAGAACATGTCGCCGTGGTCGAGCGTCGCCGGCTGCTTGTCGGTCGGCACGGTGAGCACGTAGCAGACCTTGCCGCCGGATGCCTGGTAGCTGTAGGTGCCCCAGGCATTGTGCTGGCCGATCTTGGTCGCCGACTGTGCCAGCGCCGGCGCCGCCAGGGCCACCAGGACCAGGCTGGAAACTGTAGCAATCAATCCGCGCATCGTTTTTCCCGTATTCCAAATGGTGCGGCGGCAGGCCGCTGCGGCGTCCTGCCCGTCGCTTCATTTTGATTTAATCAGGGTTACCAAACGGTGAATTTTCCTCAAGAAAAGGACCCTCACCCCAGGAAACCGCCGCCATTCCCGCGCCGCCGCTCGAAAGCGGCCGGCGCGTTGTCCCTGCGCCGACTTGGAGGCCACGAAAACGGCAAGAGTTTGACTTTTCAAACAAGCGCTTGCGCCGGTTCCGGATCAGCTCTTGTCGGCGATCGCGTCCCTGGCGGCTTGCCTGTGCGCGGGCGTGATGTGGGCGCTAACGGCGGTAATCGCGGCTGTCAGCACGGCGATGTCGTCGGTGAAGCCGAGGCCGAAGATGACATCGGGGATGAAATCGATCGGCAGCACGAAATAGCCGAGCGCCGCCAGCAGGATACCCTTGGCGCGCAGTGGCGTATCCTTGTCCATGGCGCAGTAATAGGCGGCGACCACCTCTTCCATGAACGGGATCTGGCGGGCGGCCTTCTTGGCCGTGCGCCAGAATTTTTCGCGCACCTCGCTCTCGCCGGCGAGCTTGTCGCCAAAGCCGAAGAAATCAAAACCGGGTTGCCGCGCCATCTGCTTCTCCTTGGCGCCGCGCGCTTGGTTGGGTGCGCGGCCGCCGGGGGAAAATGTGGTGAAAGCGCCGCCCCATCACAAGAGTTCAGCCGCCGAAATAGCGGTTCATCTTCTTTGCCAGTTCGATGTCGAGCGCCGTGACACCGCCTGCGTCATGGGTGTTCAGCGTCACATCCACGGTCTTGTAGACATTCGACCAGTCGGGGTGATGGTCCATCTTCTCCGCCGCCAGCGCGACGCGGGTCATGAAGGCGAAGGCTTCGGAAAAGTTCTTGAAGACGAAGCTGCGTTTTATAGAAGCGCCGTCCTCGGCCAGCAACCAGCCGCGGAGTTCCGCCAGCGCGGCAAGGATGGCGTCCTTGCCCAGTTTTTCTCTCGTCATGTCTGTTTCCCGTGCTATTTCGAATTTTGACCCTCACCATAATGCATGTCGCCCAAAAGTGCGCCGCGGTTTTGGGACAATGACATGCACAAAAACGGCGCCGGATCGATGAGCGCGAAGCCCATAACATCCATCCTGTTCGTCTGCCTCGGCAATATATGCCGCTCGCCTCTCGCCGAAGGCGTGTTGCGCGCCGTGCTGGCCGAGCGCGGGCTGGGCCGAACCGTCATGCTCGATTCGGCCGCGACCAGCGGCTGGGAGGTCGGCTCCGCTCCCGATCCGCGTTCGATTTCGATCGCGGCGCATCATGGCATCGACATTTCCGGGCAAAGGGCACGCAGGGTGGCGCCGGAGGATTTTGCCCGCTTCGACGTGATCCTCGGCATGGACCGGGCGAACGTCCGCGACCTCAAGGCAATCGCGCCGGCCGCGATGCGCGAGCGCATCCACCTGTTCCTGGAGTTTGCCGACGCCGGCGCGGGCGAGGTGCCGGACCCTTATTATGACGGGCCGGACGCGTTCGCCGAGGTCTATCGCATGATCCGCGAGGCGTCGGAGGCGCTGGCCAATCGACTGGCCGCGCGCGTGTCAGCGCCCGAGAGCGGCCAGGCTTCCTCGACGATATAGGGACCGCCGCCGACTGAATCTCGTGACGACATCAAAACGAAGCGGCCGACGCGGAAGGGCAGCGCCGAGAAATTACCGCGCGCCGAAAGATATTGCGCCACGTCGAGTGGGCTCGAATTGCGCAACCGTGCCAGCGTCACATGCGGCATGAACTTGCGCGGATCGGCCGGCAGGCCGAGCCGCTGGCAGATGCGGTCGATCTCGCCCTGCAGGGCAGTCAGATCCGGCGAGGCGGCGACGCCGGCCCACACCGCGTGCGGCTTCTTCTGGCCGAAGGCACCGACACCGGAGAGCGTCAGCGGGAAGGACGGGCGGTGGACGCGGTCGAGCGCGTTGGCGATCTCGTCGGCGACATGGCCCTCGACATCGCCGATGAAGCGCAGCGTCAGATGGTAGTTTTCGACATCGATCCAGCGGGCTCCGGGCAGGCCGCCCCGGAGCAGGGACAGCGAAAGAGCGGCGTCACGAGGAATTTCGAGGGCGGTGAAAAGACGCGGCATGGCAAGCCTCCTGTCCTCGAATCGAAACTCACGCCCCTAGCGAATCATCGATATCCAAGCGGGGCAAGCGGTTTGTTGACCTCGCGGTTTCCCCAACGGCAAGCGTGACTTTCCTGCCTCACGACCCGCCGCCACCCGCGGCAATCGACTTTTCCACCGTCGGCAGTATGCCTTCGACCATCCTGTCGACGCCGCTGGCGTTGGGGTGCAGGCCGTCTTCGAGCTGCAGGGCGGGCACGCCGGCGACGCCGTCAAGGAAGAACGGATAGAGCGGAACGCCGTATTTTTCGGCGAGCTTCGGATAGATGGAGTCGAAGGCATTCTGGTAGTCGGTGCCGAGATTGGGGGCGGCGCGCATGCCGGCCAGGAGCACGGCGATCTTGCGCGCCTTGAGTTTTGCCAGCATCTCGTCGAGGTTCTTCTCAGGAATTGCGGGCGCGACGCCGCGCAGCATGTCGTTGGCGCCGAGCTCGAGGATGACGAGCCGCGTGCCGTCCGGCACCGACCAGTCGAGCCGCGCCAGGCCGCCGCTCGACGTGTCGCCGGAAACACCGGCATTGGCGACGCTGACGTCAAGACCCTTGGCGCGAAGCGCCGCCTGCAGCCTGTCGGTGAAACCTTCGCCTGGCCCGAGGTTGAACCCCGCCATCAGGCTGTCGCCGAAACCGACGATCCTGAAGGTCTCGGCGCCTGCCGCCGACATGGCGCCGCCGATCGTTACGAAAACAACGAAGGCTGCTGCAAGAGTGTGTTTGAAAGCCATGCGGCAGGCCCCATATGAGCGGAAATGGTCTTCAGGCGAAGCCGGGTTCCTCGTTGAGCATCGGATTCCCCCGGTCTCCACTTTGGCTCCGATGCTTAGCCCTCATCTATCCATATAGGACGCTTTCATTGTGACAGAAGCCGTCATCGTGCTGAAAGACGTATCGCTGACGCTCGGTGAAGGCGCGTCCTCCGTGCATGTGCTGAAGGGCGTCAGCCTCGATGTCGCCGCCGGCGAGGCGACCGGCATCGTCGGCCCATCGGGCTCCGGCAAGTCGACGCTGCTGATGGTCCTGGCCGGCCTGGAAAGGGTCGATTCGGGAACGGTCCGAATCGCCGGCGAATTGCTCGATGGCAAAAGCGAGGATCAGATTGCATCGTTTCGGGGACGAAACATCGGCATCGTCTTCCAGTCCTTCCACCTCATCCCCAACATGACGGCCCTCGAGAACGTCGCCGTGCCCCTAGAGCTCGCCGGCCATGCCGACCCGTTCAGCGTCGCCGCGCACGAGCTGGCGGCGGTCGGCCTCAGCGACCGCGTGACCCATTATCCCGGCGAACTGTCGGGCGGCGAGCAGCAGCGCGTTGCGATTGCCCGCGCGCTGGCGCCCTCGCCGCGCATCCTGATCGCCGACGAGCCGACCGGCAATCTCGACCAGGCGACGGGACGGCAGATCGCCGACCTTCTGTTCGCGAAGGCTGCCGAGCGCGGCATGACGCTGGTGCTGGTCACGCATGATCCGGCACTCGCGGCGCGCTGTTCGCGCCAGGTGTCGATGCACTCGGGACGGATCGAGGACGCGCCGAAACCGTTGAAGGTTTCGGCCTGATGCCCCTGTCGCGGACGTTGAAGCTCGCGGTCCGCTTCTCGCTGCGCGAGATGCGCGGAGGCCTGTCCGGCTTCCTCATCTTCCTCGCCTGCATCGCGCTCGGCGTCGCCGCTATCGGCGGCGTCAATTCGGTGGCGCAGGCGATCACCGCTGGGGTCGCCAACCAGGGCCAGACGCTGCTTGGCGGTGACCTGCGCTTTCAACTCAACCAGCGCGGCACGACGCCGGCCGAGCGCGGCTTCCTTGATCGGCTGGGAACGATTTCGCACAGCGCCAGCATGCGCTCGATGGCGCGGCTGGAGGACGGCTCGGACCAGGCGCTGGTCGAGGCCAAGGCGGTCGACGAGGCCTATCCGCTCTACGGGGCGCTGGCGACCGAGCCGGCGCTGCCGCGCGAGGCGCTGTTCGCCGAGAGGTCCGGCGTCTTCGGCGCCGCGGCACCCGAGCTTTTGTTCGACCGGCTGAACCTCAAGCTTGGCGACCGGGTGAAGCTTGGCGCTGCGACGTTCGAGCTGCGCGCGCGGCTGGTGGGCGAACCGGATGCGGTGTCCGACGGGTTCGGCTTTGCGCCGCGGCTGCTGGTATCGACCGAAGGCCTTGCCGCCTCAGGCCTGGTCCAGCCGGGCAGCCTGGTCGAGAACGCCTACAAAATCCGCTTGCCCGCCGGCGCCAGCGAGACCGACCTCAAGGCGATCCAGGACCAGGCGGCAAAGACGTTTCCGGAGGCTGGCTGGTCGATCCGCACGCGCAGCAACGCGGCACCGGCGCTCTCCTCCAATATCGAGCGCTTCTCGCAATTTTTGACGCTGGTCGGGCTGACGGCGCTGGTGGTCGGCGGCGTCGGCGTGGCGAACGCCGTGCGCGCCTATCTCGACGGCAAGCGCGGCGTCATCGCCACCTTCAAGAGCCTCGGCGCTTCGGGTGGCTTCGTCTTCACCGTCTATCTGGTGCAGATCCTGCTGATCGCCGGCCTCGGCATCGTCGCCGGGCTGATCCTCGGCGCCGCTATGCCGTTCGCGGCGAGCGCAGCCCTGCAGTCGGTCATCCCGGTGCCGGCGGAAGGCGGCTTCTACCCCGGCGCGCTTGCCATGGCGGCGCTGTTCGGCCTGCTGGTGACACTGGCCTTCGCGCTGCTGCCACTGGGGCGCGCCCGCGACGTGCCGGCAACGGCGCTGTTTCGCGAGCTGT
>NZ_RZSG01000371.1:0-5759 GCF_003997725.1 Mesorhizobium sp. M4A.F.Ca.ET.050.02.1.1 | reverse complement strand
CGCCGGAGCGCTCGACCACCAGTTCGCCGATTGCCGCGATGAGCAGCGGCGTCGCCGCGGTGGCGATGGTCAAAAGAATGTTGACGGTGATTTCCATCAGCGTGCCTCCTCCAGCTTGGGCGCGGCCTCGAGCTTTGGCGCGGCAAAGCCGATCAGACGAATGCGGTAGTGGATGAGCGTGTCGCAGCCGAGCACGAAGAAAAGAAGCATGCCCTGGAACACGCGCGCCACCTTGTCGGAGATGCCGAGCGCGCTCTGCACGGCCTCGCCGCCGAGATAGGTCAGCGCCAGAACAAGGCCCGCGGCGATGATGCCGAGCGGGTTGAGCCGGCCGAGGAAGGCGACGATAATGGCGGTGAAGCCATAACCAGGAGAGATCACGGGCTGCAGCTGGTTGATCGCGCCTGAGACTTCCGAGATACCGGCCAGGCCGGCAAGCGCCCCCGACAACAGGAAGGTGAAGAACACCATGCGGTTGAAGCCGAAGCCGGCGAAGCGCCCTGCCCTCGGGCTGGAGCCCAGCACGCGGACCTCGAAGCCCTTCAGCATGCGGCCCATCAGCAGCCAGATCAGCACGGCGGCGACCAGGGCGAAGACGAAGCCCCAATTGGCGCGCCCGGCGTCAGGCATCAGTTCGGGCAGGATGGCGGAGTCGCCGAACTGGATGGTCTGCGGGAAGCCATGGCCTTGCGGATCGCGCCACGGGCCCCGCACCAGCCAGTCGAGGAAGAGCTGTGCGACGTAGACCAGCATCAGGCTGGTCAGGATCTCGTTTGTGCTGAAGCGCGTCTTCAGCAGTGCCGGGATGGCGGCATAGACTGCACCGCCGAACATGCCGAGGATAAGCATCAGCGGCAGCACCAGCGGGCCTTCGAAATGGGGGAACAGCACCGGGATGATCGAGCCGAAAATGGCGCCGAAGATCAGCTGCCCCTCGGCGCCGATGTTCCAGATATTGGCCCGGTAGCAGACCGACAGGCCGACCGCGATCAGGATCAGCGGAGCGGCCTTGATCGCCAACTCGTGCAACTGCCAGACCTGGCTGATCGGCTCGATGAAATAGATCTTGAAGGCATTGAGCGGATTGACGCCGAGCAGCGCGAACAGGATGGCCCCGGCGATCATCGTCAACGCGAAGGCGATGAAGGGCGACAGCATCGAAAACAGCGCCGAGCGCTGCGGGCGTTTGACGAGTTCGAGGCGCATCATGCCGTCTCCAGCGTGTGTTCGGCGTGGCCGGGCTCGGCGCCGCCCATCAAGAGGCCGATCTTCTCGAAGGTCGCTTCGGCGATCGGTAGCGGTTTCGACAATTCGCCATTGTGCATCACCGCGATTGCATCCGAGATCTCGAACAACTCGTCGAGGTCCTGGCTGATGACCAGCACCGCCGAGCCGCTGCGTGCCAGTTCGATCAGCGCCTGGCGGATGTGGGCCGCGGCACCGGCATCGACCCCCCAGGTCGGCTGGTTGACCACCATGACGCTCGGCTTGCGGTCGAGTTCGCGGCCGACGATGAATTTCTGTAAGTTGCCGCCGGACAATGCCGCGGCTTCCGGATCGGGCGCGCTCTTGCGAACGTCCATCACCTCGATGATACGCTGGGAAGCAGCGTAGATGGCGGCGCTCTTGACCATGCCGCCAGAGCCGACAAAGGCCTTGCCGTCGGTGGCGTGGCGCGACAGTAGCAGGTTTTCCGAGAGCTTCATGCGCGGCGCGGCACCATGGCCAAGCCGCTCCTCCGGCACGAAGGCCGCGCCCATCAGCCGCCTGCCGGTGATGGTGAGGCCGCCGGCGTCCTTGCCGCGGATGCGCACCGAGCCGGCATCCGGCTGCATCGCCTCGCCGGAGACGGATTCGAAGAATTCGCCCTGGCCATTGCCGGCGACGCCGGCGATGCCGATCACCTCGCCGGCGCGCACGGTGAGGTTGATGTTCCTCAGCGGGATCGAGAACGGCGTCGCCGGCTTGCGGGTCAGCGCGCGGATCTCGAGCAGCGCCGGCGCCATCTCGATGCCTTCGGCCGGCGCGCGCACCACCGCCTTGACCTCGGTGCCAACCATCATGCGGGCGAGCGAGGCGGCGGTCTCCTGGCGCGGGTTGCAATGGCCGACCACCTTGCCGTGGCGCAGCACCGTGGCGCGGTCGCAGATACGTTTGACCTCTTCCAGCCGGTGCGAGATGTAGAGGATCGACTTGCCTTCCGAGCGCAGCCTTTCCAGCGTCTCGAACAGCTTGTCGGCTTCCTGCGGCGTCAGCACCGATGTCGGTTCGTCGAGGATGATCAGCTGCGGTGTCTGCAGCAGGCAGCGGATGATCTCGATGCGCTGGCGTTCGCCGACCGAGAGGTCGCCGACCAGCGATTCAGGATCGAGCGGCAGGCCGTAGCTGTAGGAGAGCGCCCTCGCCTTGGCGGCGATGCTGCTGATCGGCGAGCCGTCATCCAGCGACAGCGCGATGTTCTCCGCCGCGGTCAACGCCTCGAAGAGCGAGAAATGCTGGAACACCATGCCGATGCCGAGCTTCTTGGCGGCGCCCGGGTTGGTGATCCGGACTGGCTGGCCGTCCCAGAAGATCTCACCCGAATTCGGCTCCAGCGAACCGAATAGCATCTTGACCAGCGTCGACTTGCCAGCGCCGTTCTCGCCGAGCAGGGCGTGGATCTCGCCCTTGGCGATGTTGAGGTCGATATGGTTACACGCCGTCAGCGTGCCGAAAATCTTGGTCAGCCCACGAACTTCAAGCAGATTCGCGCTGTCGTGATTTGCACTCACAGTGCCTCCCATCTGGTTGCCAGATATGTTCTGTGTTCCCGCAAGCATCGTATGCGCTGCCGGCTGTTGGCGGAAAGCGGCACGCGACTTGAAAGAGCTTCAAGAATTTCAGCGGAAACTCAAGCGGTAAAAAAGTACCTTGCAAAGCCGGTGAAAGTGGATGGCCGGCTTTGCCAACTATCAATGCTTTCCACCGCGGCAAGCCGCCAGGAACGGCGGCATCAGGGGATCAGAACGGTGGTGCCTGTCGTGCGCCTTCCCTCGAGATCGGAGTGTGCCTTGCCGGCGTCCTTCAACTGGTAGCGCTGGTTGATCTTGATCTCGACCGCACCGCTCTGCACGACGCCGAACAGGGCCTCGGCCGACGCCACGAGGTCTTCGCGCCTGGCGTTGTAGACGAACAGCGTCGGCCTTGTGGCGTATAGCGAGCCCTTCTGCGCCAGGAGCGACATAGAGAAGGGCGGGATCGGCCCGGAGGACTGGCCGAAGCTGACGAACATGCCGAGCGGCTTCAGGCAGTCGAGCGAAGCGGGGAACGTATCGTTGCCGACGGAATCGTAGACGACATCGCACTTTTTGCCGCCGGTTATGGCGGCGACACCGGCGACGAAATCGTGCTCCTTGTAGTTGATGACATGGTCGAAGCCGTGCGCCTTGGCGAGCTCGATCTTGTCCGCGGAGCTTGCCGTGCCGATGACCGTGGCGCCGAGATGCTTGGCCCACTGTCCGAGGATCAGGCCGACGCCGCCGGCCGCCGCATGGAACAGGATAGTGTCGCCCGCCTTCACCTTGAAGGTGCGGCGCAAAAGATACTCGGCCGTCATGCCTTTCAGCATCATCCCCGCCGCCTGCTCGTCGCCGATGCCATCGGGCACCTTCACCACACGGTCGGCGGCGATGACCCGCTGCTCGGCATAGGCGCCGACATTGACGGCATAGGCGATGCGGTCGCCGGCCTTCAGCCAGTCGACGTCGGCGCCGACCGACAGCACCACGCCGGCCGCCTCGCCGCCGGGGATCAGCGGAAAGCCGCCGGGCGGAGGATAGAGGCCCGAGCGATGATAGACATCGATGAAATTGAGGCCGATCGCGGTGTGCCTGATCAGGACCTGCCCGGCCCCGGGCTGGCCCGGATCGGCATCCTCATAGGTCAGTACTTCCGGGCCGCCATGGGCGTGGATGCGGATCGCTTTGGGCATTGGGCAGTCTCTCTTGGGATCAAGCCGTCTTGGGAACCGGCTTTCGCAGGAATCAGTCTTTTCCGGCGCCCGGCTTGGCGCCGAGCTTTGGAAAGACCTGCATGATACCGCCGATGCAGGCGAGGTAAAGTCCGGTCACGGTGATACCGACCTTGGTGAAGACGCTGACCTGCTCGCCCAGCACGCCGATCTGGTCGTAGAAGGCGGCGAGTGCCGCCTGCGCCAGTGCCAGCGCACCGAAGGCACACCACAGCAGCGTCATGCCGAGATTGACCGGCCTCAGCCGCACCACGCGAACCGGATGAATGAAGTTGATCGGCACGAAGGTGAGGATGCCGGCGACCACCACCACGGCGAAGGAAACCCATTGCCCCGGCTCGATGACGAAGAGCGTGAACACCACCATGTTCCAGACGACCGGGAAGCCCTTGAAGAAATTCTCCTTCGTCTTCATGCCGGTGTCGGCATAGTAGATCGCGCTGGAGACCACGATGATCGCCGCCGACAGGAACGACAGCTTTTCGCCCATGAAGCCGCGCTGATAGAGCGCGAAGGCCGGGATGAGCACATAGGTCACGTAGTCGATGATGTTGTCGAGAAGTTCGCCCGACCATGTCGGCAGAATCTCCTTGACCTCAAGTTTCCTGGCGATCGGACCATCGATGCCGTCGACGAACAGCGCCAGCCCCAGCCACCAGAACATCGCCGTCCAGCGTTGCTCGCTCGCCGCGACCAGCGACAGGAAGGCCAGGAACGAGCCGGAAGCAGTCAGAAGGTGAACCGAGAACGCACGCGCCTGCGGCCACGTCACCTTCTTCTTCGGTCGCGGAATCCGGTCGGCGATTTTCTTGGCGGCTTTCCTCGCCGCAGTGTTCTTGCTCACGGGCCCCGCCAGTCCAGCTTGCAGATCTCGGCCGAACGGCCGGCAAAGTTCCAGTTGCGGCCGAAGGCGCGCATCTTGCTCTTGTCGGACTTCGCCACGATGATTTCCGGCGCGATCCAGTATTCGGAGTTGCTGATCACCGTATCCTTTTCGCGGTCCTTGCCGGGGATCGGCGTCACCGCCCCGTCGATGATCTTCGGTATCTGGAAGATACGCGTCTTGTCACGCGTCTCATAGGTGATCGGCACCTGCTCGACGCCGAGGAATTTTCCAACCAGGATGGCAAGCAACGCGGTGGTGCCGCCCGCCTTGCCGGTGAAGATCCTGGTGAGCGCCTTGACCGCGTGGATGGAGGCGCGCTTATCGATGAACAGCCCGGCTGTCCAGTTGCCGCGGCTCATATAGCCAGGGATCTCCATCACAAGGCCAAGATTGAGGCCGGAGAGGTCGACGTCACCGGAATGGCCGGCGTCGATGCGGAATCCGGCCCAGGTCTGGCAATAGCCCTCGGTCGGCGGATGGCTTCCGAGCGACAGTACGCAAGGGCAAAAAACCGTGCAATTGCAGGAGAGTACGAGCTCTCCCTTCATTGCCCAGCCTTGGTCTTTCATCGAATTCTCTCCCCCTCACGCCGAAACTAATAGCAGGGCGGCACCCCAGACAAGCAGTATCGCACCGACACTCCGGCTTGCCATCCTGCCGCTGGTCTGTTTTTCGATCAGGGTGAGCAGGCCGATCAACGCCATCCAGAAGATGTTCATCGCGCCAACGGCGAACATCACCAGCATCAGCGCCCAGCAGCAGCCCAGGCACCACAGGCCCTGTTCCATGCCGAGATGGAAGATGCGGCCAGGTTTCGCGCTCCAGTTTGCGAACAAGGTCGAGAACGGGTTCCGGCATTTCGTC
>NZ_RZSG01000370.1:0-5761 GCF_003997725.1 Mesorhizobium sp. M4A.F.Ca.ET.050.02.1.1 | reverse complement strand
GGCCAGCGCTGCGTCGAAGCGACGATGCTGCTCTTTCAGCTCCAGCTCGGCGCGCCGCTGCACGGTGATGTCCTCGTAGATCGACACCCAGCCGCCCGAAGCCAGCGGCCGATGCGAGATGTCGATGATGCGGCCATCCGACAGCGTTTCCTCATAGGTCGAGGGCTTCCCCCCGTCGATATAGGGCTTGCGGATGGCGTAGAGATCCGCCGCGCTGTGCGAGGCGACGCCGATCTCGACGCTGTGCTGGAGGATGTCGAAGAAACGTATGCCGGGCCGCACGATGGCGGGGTCGAGGCAGAAGATGTCGAGGTAGTGGCGGTTGCAGATGATCATCCGCTCGTCGGCGTCGAACATGCATAGGCCGTGCGACATGTTCTCGACGGCAGCCGAGAAGCGTTCGTTCTGCTCGCGCAATTCGTCTTCGATACGCTTTGTCGGGCCGATGCCCGCCGCGCGGCGCCTGCGCGCGGGCGAACCAGCCTTGACCTGAGCGACGGGCATATTCGCGCCTGCGGACCGTGAACTGACCGGCTACTGTGGTAGTCTCCGGTTAATTTAGCGTTTGTTCAGCTGGCGGAATGCAGCGTAACCGTTGCCTGACGCCTCGCTTCGAGCGCCGTGAAGCGCTCGTCCTGGGAGGCCGTTTCAGCCCGATCTATGGGGTGACCGTTGCAACGGTTCTGTCCCTTGGCGCCCTCGCTGGGTGGCGCACAATCCGGTAGACCGCCGCCGGCGGAACGTTCAGCATAGTGCGTCCTATATGCGTTGCGCTGAGGCCTAATCCCTCAAGGATCGGTCGCGCGACCGGGCATCGCGGACCGTAGGTGAATTGGTAGAATGCCCCGCCAGGCTTCAGATGCGCGAAAGCCCCGTCGAGGATTGCTATCACCTTGTGGTCGGGCATGCTCAGCAGCGGCAAGCCACTGATGGCCGCCCCGACGGATGCCTCATTGCGGAATTTGATATCCCCCACGCGGGCGGCGTCCATGCGAAGCACGCGCGCCCGCGGAAAACGGGTTTCCAAATGCCGCGCGAAATTTGCGCCGTATTCGACGAGGGTGAGGTCTTCCGGCCGCACGCCTCGCTCGAGCAGTTTTGCCGTGAAGACGCCGGTGCCGGGCCCAAGCTCGATAACAGGACCGGTTCTGGAAGTGATGTCCTGCGTCATGATCCTGGCAAGCGCGCTGCCGGACGGTGCGATTGCCGCAACCCGGAGCGGAGCGGCAAGCCAGGACCGAAAAAACATCCAGAAATCGTTCTGCATCCACGTCCTCGGAAGAAGCCAGTGAGAATTCGACGAGGATCTGGATAGCGGCTGCTTGTGCACGGCACAGTAACAGAGGGCGCCAATGCATTTGCGGAGAACGCCAACGACAAAGGCGAACTCGGGGCAGCACCGGTTTAGTGCATGAGGCTGTCGGAAGCCGCCCGTTTCAGGCCGCTGAAGTTGAGTTCCCGCCAGCGGTTGGGGGTCGTGCCCTCCCACTCCCGGAATGCGCGATAGAACGAGCTCGCATCCTGGTAACCGAGCAGGCAGGCGACCTCGTCAATGTCGGCCGTTGGATCCGATAGTAATTGCCTGCCGAGTTCCTGTCGCGCCTCGACCAGAAGCTCGCGGAAGCTCGTTCCTTCCTCGGTGATTCGCCGCTGCAGCGTGCGTTCGCTCGTTCCAAGCTCACGCGCGATGTCGGAAAGCTCTGGTCTCCCACTCGCCAGATTTCTCTTCAGAACGATCTTCACCTGCTCGGCCACGGAGCTTTTTGCCAGAAGCTCGCCCAGCGCTGCAGCGAGCGCCGGTGTGAGGATATCAAGAAGCTCGGGGTTGTGGCCGGGAAAAGGGCGATCGAGATCGCTGGACCGCAGGACCAGCAGGTCGCGCCGGACGCCATAGCGGACCGGACATCCGAAGTAGTCCCGGTGTACGTGGCTCTCAGGATCGGGACGCGTGAGTTCGACACGCCAGGGCGTAAGATGCTGTCCCGTTCCCCGTCGGCCGAGTTCGACGACCATGGCAAAGGCGACGTCGGTGGCAATCGCGGGCGCCGGCTCCGTGGCGTAAAGCCATTCGGAGTTTATCGTGCATTCGCCGGCCGCTTCGGCAACATTCAGCTGCTCGGGCGTGCAGAGCCGCTTGAAGCGCGCGATGCGGGCTATGCCGTCACGGTAATCTCGCGCGTGAAAGGCGGCCAGCGTGGAGGGTGGATGGATTGCGGTGTCGGCGGCCTGGACCAGCTTTATGCCCAGAGTCGGTTCCGCGGACAGTTCTTCAAGGGCCCGCCAGAGCGCGAAATATTGAGCGGTGGTGACAAAGGCTTTTTCGCTGAGGTGAAGGGTGGCGGGAAGCCGGGCCTGCCGCAACACCCCGGACGCAGGCACGCCGAGACGTTCCACGGCGTGCCAGAATGCGCGTGGCACCTTGCATTTGTCAGCCGGTATTCCGCTCATGCTCTTTCCTTCACCGCATCTGGCTTAGGATCAGGCGGTCGAACATGCGATCGCCCAACCATCTCCGGATGCCGATCATCATTTTCGCGTACTTGCCGGCGGCGTACCGCGTCCGCGGCCTGGCCGACCTGACGGCCGTCGAGACCACATCGGCGATGACGCGCGGATCGCTGCCGCGGCCATGGCCGTAGCTCGCTTTCGTCGTCTTCGCCACAACCTGGGCCACCTTCGCATAGGCGCCAGCCCCTGATCGCTTCAGCAGTCCGGCCGCGACGACATCGCCAAATGCGGTTTCGATCAGGCCAGGCTCGACAACCACGACCTTGATGCCGAAGGGTGCGAGTTCGAGCCGCAGGCTATCCGACCAGCCCTCCAGCGCATGCTTCGTCGCGTGATACCAGGCGCCGAGCAGGGTATAGATCTTGCCGCCCATCGAGGTGATGTTGACGATCGTGCCGGCCTTCTTCTTGCGCATGGCCGGCAGCAGAAGTTGCGTCAGCCGGGCCGGACCAAAGACGTTGACCTCGAACTGATAGCGCGCTTCGTCGAGTCCGATATCCTCGACCGGCCCGTAGAGACCGAACCCCGCATTGTTCACGAGCACGTCGACACTGTCGACTTCGGCGAGGACGCTGGCGACAGCCGCGTCGATCTCCGCGCCTTTCGAAATGTCCATGCGCAACGGGCGTGCCCCGAGCGCCGCGAGGTCTTCCATCCTGTCGATCTGGCGCGCGGCCACATAGACCTGAAAGCCGTCCTGAATCAGGCGCTTGGCGATTTCCTTGCCCATGCCGGAGGATGCGCCGGTCACGAGCGCTGTCTTTTTCTGTCTGTCAAACATGATTGCCTCTCATCTTGCTTGAGCCCAATCTAGGGTCGAGCAGAGGTGCCATTCACTGACAGGCCGCGCCAGCACAGTAGCAGATTACGCCAAACTTGCCGCGCCTCTCGCGCGGCAGCATTCTTTCACGTCGTGGAATTCGCAGCGACGAAAGACGGACGCTTCGCTTCGAGCGCCGTAAAGCGCTTCAGGAAAGCCGTCTGCGCCCAGGTCACCGAACGTGGCGTGAAGTCGAAGCGCTCGATGGAAAAACCGCGTGGCCGGCCGAAATACTCGGTCGCTTCCGCCGTGGAGAAGCCAGCAAGCAGCGTCGCTTCGTAGTAGGCGGCGATCTGGTCGGCCCGCTTGATCTCCTTGCGCAAGGCGGCACCGAGGTCCGCCGGCAGCGAAAAACGCAGATGGATGGCGCGCTGCAGGCGCAACTCACAATCCTTGTAGGAGCCGCCCATGACCGACTTGAACGGCGAGATCATGTCGCCGATGACGTATTCCGGCGCATCGTGCAGCAGCGCCGCCAGCCGCGCGTCGGCAGAGGCCGCCGGCACCAGTTCGCAAAATAGCGCCTCCACCAGCAGCGAATGCTGCGCGACCGAAAAGGCGTGCTCGCCGCTGGTTTGGCCGTTCCAGCGCGCCACACGGGCAAGCCCATGCGCGATGTCGGCGATTTCGATGTCGAGCGGCGAGGGGTCAAGCAGGTCGAGGCGCCGGCCTGACAGCATGCGCTGCCAGGCGCGCGGCGGCGCCCCGGCGCGATCGGCGGCCATCAGGCCTCCTCCACGCCGGCGGCGTCCTGCGGAAAGCCGAATTTGGCGAAAGGCGGGATGGCGAGCGAAACTGTGACTCCGTCGGCCATGATCGGCTGACCGGCGTCGAGCGCCGCCTTGACCCGGTCGATGCGGGCAATCGCAAGGCCGGTCGCGCCGGCGGTCGAGCCAAGCGTTCCGACAGGCCGGCCGGCGACCGTCAGTTCCGTGCCTGGACCGGGCAGGGGGACTTGCGCGGAAGCGATCAGAACACGCCGCCTGGCAGTGCCGCGATGCTGCATGCGCGAGACCACTTCCTGGCCGACATAGCAGCCCTTCCTGAAGCCGACGCCGCCGGTCTCGTCGAGCAGCACATCATGCGGGAAGGCGTCGCCGAGGGGATAGTCGGTTCCACTTTCGGCAATGCCGTTGGCGATGCGCAGCGCCTGCCACGCGGCGGCGTCGCCACCATCCGACGCGGCGCCATAGCTGCGCTGGACCGCGACGTTACGGAAGCGGGTATCGGCGTGCGTCGTTGAATCGGAATCTGAGGCGGTTGAATCTTCGTTCCACTTGACGGTAACAAGCACCTGATCCTGCTTGGCAATCTCGGCCTTGGCTCTTAGCCGGTACAGCATCAGCCGGCGCACGAAATCGTCGGCGACATCGGCTCGGCATTCGAGCAGGAAGCCATTCTCGTCGGTGCGCGAGATGAGGAAGTCGAACAGGATCTTGCCCTGCGGGGTCAACAGCGCGCCGGGCTTCGCTTCGCCGGGATTGAGCGCGTCGAGGTCGGTGGTGAGAATGTTCTGCAGGAAATGCTCGGCGTCCGGGCCTGACACGGAAATGAGGGCGCGGTCTTTCAGCAGGGCAAAGGGCATGGATGGAAATTGAGCCTGATCTTGCAAAACGGTCAGCCTTTACGTAAGCCCCTGACACTCCCCCCGCAAGAGACCGAAACGCCCATGGCCACCACCTACGACCTCATCCTGACAGGCGGCACGGTGGTCAACCATGACGGCGAGGGTTTTCGCGACGTCGGCGTGCGGGCGGGGCGCATCGCCGCGATAGGCGATCTCGGCCAGGCTTCCGCCGGCGAGACGATCGACTGCAAGGGCCTGCATATCCTGCCCGGCGTCGTCGACAGCCAGGTGCATTTCCGCGAGCCGGGATTGGAACATAAGGAGGATCTGGAGACCGGTTCACGCGCGGCCGTGCTGGGCGGCGTCACCGCTGTCTTCGAGATGCCCAACACCAACCCGCTGACCACCAGCGAGGCCGCCCTTGCCGACAAGGTGCGGCGCGCCACGGGCCGCATGCATTGCGATTTCGCTTTCTGGATCGGCGGCACCCGCGACAATGCCGAAGACGTCGCCGAACTCGAACGGCTTCCGGGCGCGGCCGGCATCAAGGTGTTCATGGGTTCGTCTACCGGCGACCTGCTGGTCGAGGACGACGAAGGCGTCGCCTCGATCCTGCGCAACACACGCCGCCGTTCCGCTTTCCATTCGGAGGACGAATTCCGGCTGCGGGAGCGGCTGGGCGAAAGGATCGAGGGTGACCCTTCCTCGCATCCGGTCTGGCGCGACGAGATCGCCGCATTGCGCTGCACCGAGCGGCTGGTGCGCATTGCCAGGCAGACGCGCGCGCGCATCCACGTCCTGCATATCTCGACCGCGGAAGAGATCCTCTTCCTCGAACAGCACAAGGATGTCGCGACCTGCGAGGC
>NZ_RZSG01000036.1:0-20592 GCF_003997725.1 Mesorhizobium sp. M4A.F.Ca.ET.050.02.1.1 | reverse complement strand
GCGCAAATCCGTGGCTCGTTTGAGCGCGGTCCGAAAACTATCGAGGGCCTGCTGCGCCGCGTCGTGGTGAATTGCGGCAAGGGCAGCTTCCGCCTCGGCGGCTTTCAAGGCTTCGCTGTGCGATTTGGCGGCCTCGACTGCGGCTTCCGCGGCCGAGATGGCTTCCCGCCGAGTGGCGCCTTCTTCGGGGTTTTCAAGCTCAGACAGACGCGCCAACGCCATGCGCCGCTTGTCGAGCGAATCGCGCAGACCGGTGACTTCGGCGCTGAGACGCTGCTCGTCTTTCACCAGCTTGTCACGCTCGTCGAGCGCTGCCGCATAGAGACCGCCGCTCTTGGGACGCAGCGTTGACGTAACCAGGCTATAGAGTTCTTCTTCACATGCCGCGGCGATTTCGGCCATGCGTCGCCCGCCGGTCAGGGCTTCAACTTCCCCCTGAACCGAGGACAGTAGGCTTTCGCGCACGCGTTTTTCGCCGTCCTCCTCGCTTTTGCTGCGCCTTTCGATGCCGGTGACCCCTTGGCGAACCCAGAGCAATCCTGCCGGTCCTGCGCTTCCGCCATGGATTAGTTTGCCGATAAAGGCTTCGGCCTCATCGGCTTGAGCCAACAGTCGCCCGCCGTCGAGGTCAATAACGCTGGCCAGCCTGCCGCCATAAAACTGCTTGGCAAGTCGATAGCGTCCTTCTGAAGTGGTGATGTCGGCCTCCACCACCGGATTGCCCCCACTGTAAGGCCGCAACAGTCGCACGCCTTCGGGTGTGCCCGTGTGAGGCTGGAAAAAGAGTGCGTGCAGCGCTTCGAAGAAGGTTGATTTGCCGAACTCATTGACCGCGCAAAGCACGTTGACGCCGTCGCCGATGTTTTCGATGGCGACGCCTTGCCCGGCGAACCGTTTGACGTTGTGGAGCCGAAGGGCCGTAAGTTTCATGATCCCATCGCCTCGCAATAGCTGAACAACCGAACCAGTGCTTCTCGCGATATGTCGCGTTCGACAGCCGACCGGGTTTCGTCGCTGCTTTCATCCAACAGTGCCTGCGCTGCCTCGCGAAGGGCACCAGAGCGGTCGATCCGATCCAAATCGCCACTTTCGCAGTCGGTCGCGAGCCCGTCCCCGTCCAGTTCCAGATAGGCGAAGTCGGGCGCGGCTACCGCGATCGCCGCTTGAAGGATCGTTCGCCCACTTAACCGCACCCGGCCAGACGCGGCAATTCGCAGCAAAGTCTGACGCCGCAGATGAGCCGGTGGAAGCAACGCTTCAAATGCCGCGGCGCTGTCGTCGCCAGACAGCAGATGCAGGGGAGCGGTTTTCCAGGAAAAGCTAGCTGTTTCAACGGCCACGATCTCGGGCACGGCGCCAGGCCCGGCAATGGAAACGACAAGGGCCTGACCGGGTGTATCATGCTTGAAACGGTCAGGTTCGGGCGCACCGCTATAACGGCTGCGCTCATTGATGGTGACGGGTCCGTGCCAGTCGCCAAGTGCCAGATAATCGAGGCCGGCCTTAGTCGCGCGATCTGGTGCAATGACATCGGACGCTGCTGAATCTTCGGAAAAGTTCTGAATAGCGCCATGAGCAAGGCCGAGCCGGATGGCGCCTTGCGGCGTCGCGGCGCTGTTCATCCACTCGGTAAGGTCGCGACCGGGTCTGCGGGTGGTGCAAGGTGCAGGCAGCAGCGCCACGTCCGCGCCAATGGTCAGGGTTTCGGGCCGCGTCGCCAGCAGGACATTGTCCGGCACAACGCTGTCCGCTGCACTCCACAATTGATCAGCCAACAGGGAATCATGGTTGCCAGGCAGCAATATCCAGCGCAGAGGCGCGCTCTGGCTCATCTCGGCCATGGCCTGCCGCAACATCGCTGGAGTGGGCGTTTCGGTATCGAACGTATCGCCGGCCAGAAGTATGGTGGATGCACCATGGACGCGTGCCTGCTCTGCCAGCCGGCTGATCGCGCCATGGCGCGCTTCACGGAGCCGCCCGCGCAGATCCTCTGGCATGTTGCCGAACCGCTTGCCGATATGAAGATCGGAGCTGTGGATGAATCGAAACATGGAGTCTCCGAGACTATGTCGATGCCAGGTTGCGCTGGGCGCGATCGATGGCTTCATCCAGCCGGGAGCGTGAAATCGTCGCAAGTCGCTCGACACCGAGCAGACGTGCAAGGTCGAGAGCGGGGTCGGACTGTTCCAGAATGTCCTCGTTCGCAACGACGACAGCGGCCAGCTCGGCGATTGGAATGTCGGCAATGGACCGGCGGGCATCGGCATCGAACGGCATGCGATAATCAAGCAGGTCGACCACCGTCCCTCTCTTCCATAGGAAGCTGCCGCTGGATTCTTCAGTTCTATCGAACTCGCGCAGATGCAGGTCGATCCGCTCCCGAATCTTGTTGCCCGTTCTGAGCCAGCCATGCGCCCGTGCGATGCGCTGCGCAAGGACGTCATCTCGCAGAGGTCCTTCCTGCTCGATCACCGCGTCGACCATGGACCGCAGCGTGCCTCGGTAGACGAAGTCATAAAACTGATCCGGGCTGGTGGAAAATCCGGTTAGATCAGTCAGGCGATAACGGCCGCCCGTCGGTACGGTATCATGCGTCGAATGCGCGGCCGCAGGCAAAATTCCTGCAGATGCCGATGGGCGCTCTCCCGTCGCGAGGGGAGCGGCGACAAGTTCTGGCTCTGATTTTATCGACGGATGTTCCGGTTCGCCGGCCGATGCTAGGTCTTCGGCTGGCAATGGGTCCATGGGGTCGACCTTATGTCCCATGTCCCAATGGATCGCGGCTTCACTTTCCTGTTGTTCAGCCTGTTTGCGACGGCTTTCCTCGAGCAGCGCGGCCAGGCTGGCATGAAGCCTCTCGGTGCAACCTTCGAGATCAAACCACCAATCGGTTGACCATACCCGGACAATGTTCCACCCGAGGCCGCGCAGGACCTGCTCGCGGACCTTGTCTCGATCTCGCGCCGTGGCAGAACTGTGATAGGTCGCGCCGTCGCATTCGACCCCAGCCAGATAGGCGCCGGCGAGATCGGGATGCCGGATCCCTATATCCACTCGAAAGCCCGAAATGCCGACTTGAGGAACGATGGTCCATCCGCGCTTCTCAAGCTCGGCAGCGACGGCCTCCTCGAAAGGGGATTCCAGGGCTCCGACCGATCCGCGTTCCTGCGCTGGCAATGCCACAGCGCCGCGTTCGGCAAAATCGAGAAAGGCTTTGAGATGCTGTACGCCGATCGCTTTGGTTCGGTTGGGGTCGATCTGGTCGGCGGCAAAACCTGAAAATACGATCAGTTCCTGCCGCGCACGCGTCACCGCGACATTCAGCCGGCGTTCGCCGCCGTCCCGATTCAGCGCGCCGAAATCCATGCTGCGCTTGCCGGCATTATCTTGCGAAAAGGTGATCGAAAACAGGATTATGTCACGCTCGTCCCCTTGGACATTTTCCAGATTCTTGACGATGGCGGGCTCAATACGCTCGTCGGCAAAGAACCATTCAAGCTCCGGCTCTGTCTGGCGTGCCTTGTCGAAAAGGTCGAGGATGAGCGACTGCTGTTGCGCGTTGAAAGTGATGACTCCGAGCGTGGGTCGGTCCTTTTCCGGTAGGGCCAGCCAACGCCGCATCCTGCTGACCGCCTCGTCGGTTACCGCTTGGGCTTCGATTCGATTGGTGCGGCTTTTGCCACGGTCATAGATGCCGGTCGTGATTTTTCGCAGCTGAACTGCCCGATCTTCCACCGTTGGCGAAGGGAATGTGATGAGCCGGTTCTGATAGTAGTGATGGTTGGAAAAGGCGATCAGCGACTCATTGCGGCTACGATAATGCCAGCGCAGGTCACGTACCGGGATGCCGGCCGCTTTGGCTTCGTCGAGAATGCTCTCAAGATCCTTTTCGTGTTCGACGACTTCCTCGTCCTCCTCGTTGCGGCCAAAGAAATTGGTGGGCGGCAACTGCTTGGGATCGCCTACGATTATGGTTTGATGGGCTCGCGCGATGGCACCGACGGCGTCCCAGGTGGTGATCTGCGATGCTTCGTCGAAAATCACCACGTCGAACAGGGCTTGGTCGGGCGGTAGATATTGAGCGATTGAAAGAGGGGACATCAGCATGCACGGCGCGAGCTTGGCAAAGCTCGTCGGCATCGCGCCAATCATCTCGCGGATTGACCGGCTGGGCCGCTGCAATTCCATCTGATGGCGCAACAGGCCCAACTCGGAATTGCGCGGGACGCCTTGCACAGCCGGCAAACCATGAGCGATGGCACTGATGACGCGAAGGCTTGCTTGAGCGCGGACAAGATCGTCGATTTCCCGGAAATCTTCGATGGCGTGCTCGTGCTGGAAGCGACGGAAATTCCGCAGCACCGGATCGGCATCCAGCGTGGCCGGCAGCCACCAGCGTACATAGGCCAGGCGGAACGCGGATTGAGCTTCAGCTGGTCGCACTAGACCCGCCTCGATATCGTCGACCAACGCTCCCAGATTGTGACTGACAGCCCTGCGACGAATGCCGCACCACGAAGTCCAGTCCCGGAGAAGATGACGGGCGTCGAGCAAGTCTCCCATCGCAGTCGTCAATTCGGTCAGCGGGTTATCATGTTCTGCCCAAGAAGGCGTCTTTCCAGCAGGGATCGCAAATTGGGTCTTGGCAGCCTCGAATGCTGCAGAAGCCGCAAGGAAGCGGGCTGCCCCATAGCGCATCGTGCTATCTGCTGCACCGCTTCGCAGGCTCGGGGCGGTTGCTTGCAGGAGCGCTTTGAAATCCTCCGTGCCGAGGCCGGGCAGGCGTAGCGTCTGTCGAAGCCTTTCGGCCATCGAGAGTATCTGATCGATACGGTGGGTGTCGGTATCAAGTGCGGCAAATCCGATCGGCTTCCCAGATAGGATGTTGGCTTCGACAGTGGCCCGGCGGTCCTGCATCAGGCGCAACAGCAGCAAGTCGTGCTGAGGATCGGCTACCCCCTCTGTGACATAGCCTTGAAGCAGCTTCTGGACTTTGCGTTTGCCCAACTGACTGTTTGGCCAGAATGCAGAAGCGGCCTGCTGCCATTGCTGCTCTATGTCCTCCACCCGTATGCGCGCAACGGCAGCCTCGTCATAGCGGGCCGACAGGTCCTTGCGAGACTTGCGATAGTCTCCGATTGCCTCATTGAGAGTGGCGAGGGCTCCCCGCAACTGGGCGAAATCTCGATCAAAGACAATGCTGACGTCATAGCCGGCACTGTCCTGGAGTGCCGCTGCTAGTTTTCGCAGCGCTTCGAGCTCCGCTTTTGACGCGTCGCCTTTGGCGCGCAGGCCGATGCTCACCAGGAAGGCGTCGAGTGCGGTCGCTAGAACCTCGGACGCATTCTTGAGGGTCTTTGCCCCTTCGAGCAAATTGTCCTGCCAGCCTGACGTCCACTCGGTGACATCTATAAGACGCAAGACCGACCGCATCTCCACCGACTGAAATGCGAGACCTGTTTCGGCGGCAATATGCTCCAGCGCCAGCCGGTTTGCCTCGTCATGGGAATCGCGCGATGGCCAGGACAATCTCGGAGCGTGCTGCCGCTTGTTCTTGAGAGCGATGCCGAGCGCCAGATAAGGCGTCAGACCATTGACATGGTGCCGATGCAGCGCTTCGACATAGGCATTCAGTTCGTCGCGACGGACGCGAAGCCGCTCGTTGATCGCAATCCACTCCGCTGCGTCCACGCGCACGCCGCTTTCCCAGCTGATCCTGAGCTGGGTGAGAAAGTTGCGTCGGTCCGCCTTGCTGGAATGGAGTTCGAGACAATGCGCGCCCAGGCCATGTTCGCGCAGGCGGCGATACACCACATCGAGCGCCGCCGTCTTCTCGGCCACAAACAGCACGGTTTTGCCAACTGAAAGACAGTTGGCAATCATGTTGGCAATGGTCTGGCTCTTGCCAGTGCCGGGAGGACCGATGATGACAAAATCGCGACCCTCAGCGGCGGCAAGACTTGCGGCGGTCTGTGAGGAGTCGGCCGGCAGCAGCAAAACCATGTCGGACGGGGCATAGTGCCGGTCGAGTTCGCGCTCGTCGCGGAATGATGCGCCATTGCCCTCGAAAGCTATCTCCGGCGTGTCGATCAGATGGCGCACGACACGGTTTTCGCGCAGCGCATCGGTACGCTCGACCAGATCCTTCCACATGAGAAACTTGGCGAAGGAAAAGGTCGACAGCGCCGTCTCGTCCACCACCTCCATGCCGGGGACGTCGCGCACTGCCTGGCGCATAAGACCGAGCAGCCTCGGCACATCAACGCCGCTTTCGTCCTCGGGCAGCTCACCGGAAAACTGTGGCAGTTTGAGCTCGAAGTCGCGTTCGAGAAACTGCAACAAGGTTGCGTTGAATCGCGGTTCATCTTCATGGAAGCGCAAGGTAAAATGCGATGTTGCGCTGCGGCGCTCGATTTTGACCGGTACGAGCAGCAATGGCGCGCGATAGCTGCGCTCGTCCTCGGCCTTCTTCTTCCAGCGCAGGAAGCCGACCGCCAGGAAGAGCGTATTCGCGCCGCCCTCGGCAAAATCGTTGCGCACTTGCCGGTAAAGATCGATCAGCCGGGATTCCAATTGACGCCCATCGAGCGTCGACGGGAGCTCGTCGCGCAGAAGCGCTTCCGCGGCAAAGCCACGCTGGAGGTCACGTCCGTGCACCTCGCGATAGAGGACAGCATCCCGCTCGCCCAGTGGATTCTGTTCGGGGAGCGAAATCAGCCGGATCGAAGCGCCTGCCATCAGACGGTCCTCGAGGTAGCCGACGTCAGTACAAAGAAACGGAATTGTCTTCTTGGAGTCCGGAAAATTGAGCAGGCGGTTCCGCAGTGTCAAATCGAGGAGCTTTTTCTGCCAGCGGTCGATCCGTCCGGCCGCTGTCGTCGGCTTTACCTCGACGATCTCGACCGGCAGGGCTACCACGGCCGGTGCGGCTGGCAACGGCAACGCGATTTCGGTTGCCGCCTCTGCATCCACGCTGCGGCGCGTCGGTTCGTGCGAAGCAAGCGGTGTGATGCCGCCGCTGCGCGAGCGGCGTATATCGATGGCTGCGACAAAGGTGGCTACCTGCGTTTCGTCGAGCCGCTGTTCGATTGCGTGTTGGGCAGCCTCCAACGTCATCGCCGGCCGATGCGTCACGCCTGTCGTCTCAAACACGATGAGTTCGCGCGATGCCAGCGCCTTGCGGACCTCCATGGCATCGGGTTCAATGGCGTTGGCGAGCGTCCTTTGTGTCATCCAGACGCCGACGGCCGCGTGTCCCTGAAACATCAAAACGACGGGATGCAAGCCCGTCGCCTCCAGGGCGGACGCGAATAACAGACTGGTATCGAGACAGGTTGCCAGCTTTTCTGCCGTAATAATTGAGGGACGTCGAATTTTTTGGCCGCGGCTTTCGAAGCTCGCAGGTGGCTCTGCATAATGCAGCGATAGGCCAGCAATGGCCGAATAAATTGCGGCCGCCAGCATGAATGCGCGTTGCGGATTGCCGCTTTGATAGCCATCGAGGCTGGAAGGATGACCATGCGCTGCGAGCAGCTCCGCTGCGGAACGCAGCAGTCCTGCGATCGCCGGGTCGTTCGGCATGACGAATGCGGCGAGCAATTGCGCCATATCGACGACGCCACCCCATTCGTCGCGGGCAAGCAGGCGCACCGCAACGCGCTGCTCGGCCAGCACTGCGCCTCCTGAGGTTAGGCGCAACGTTATCTCCCCGCGCTCAGCCTCGTTGAGACCGGCCAGATAGCCGGCGTCGAGATCGATTTTTCGATCGCTTAAGGGAAGCCGGTCGCCAGCAACGATCCGATCAATTGTCCAGCTTTTGGCGCGCAAAAAAGGGGGGTTCGATGTCAGCTCGAGAGTGCATTTTTCGAAACCCTGCTGGGTCGGGTTGTTGAGCGCGATAGACCGGATCACCGGAATAGCATTTTGGAAGGACGCATATGTAAAGCTGGCGGCGATGTCCGCCACGACTTCTATTACGGGCGCGGCTGATATACCGGCAGCATCGCCAGTCTCCGAACTCGTTTCCATACCCCATCCCCTATTTTCATTTACGATAGAACTTTGCCGCCAGAATTTGAAAGTAAATTCTCGGTATGGTCGCCGCTTATGTCCAGCAGCATAGATTTCTAAAAGTGTTACCGCCCAGATAACGGTCGAAATGGAGACAGGCGATAATCGGTCGTCACGATTGGAGGGGATCCAAAAGTCGCGGAAATCGGAGCGCCGGCGCACGCTGCTGAAACCCAAGACGGGCAGGACGTCATCCGCAAATGTGTGGCGGTCCGGGCGCCATGGACCAAGCGTTGCGCGCCTATCGCGAGCGCTGTCGTGGCGCCTATCGCGGACTCGGACCCAGCCCGACAGTGACGGCGAACCTCGATCGGCCTATCGGTGAGGCGGTCGAATTCCGCCCATAGACTATCGAAAGGCACGCACTTCCAGCTCTATCTCCTCGTACGCGTTGCCGGCTACCTAAATTCGTGCGCGCGGTCCAATGCCTTTGATTGCTGATGTCGTTGTGGAGACGTTTGATCGCTGAAGCATTTGTTTGCTGACCTAGCGGCGCGGGGGGAGGTCATTTATTGGGTACATCTCCAGCACTCTATGTGCGATCGCGAGGAAAATTTGTCCAGACAAGCGAATTCATCGAATCTGGACTAATCAATAAGTATAATGATGGTAAGATTCGGGGGGCAGGAATGGCCGAGGTTGGACTTTTGGAATGGGCGGATAAGCAGCCCGACTGGATTAGGGATGCCTTAAGAAGACACGCCGCGCGGCCGGGCTTCAACCTCGAGCAGGAGGATAAGGCCGGTGTAACAGCTCGGGTCCGCCACGTCGGTGGATTTACCGCTGATCTGCCCGAATGCTCTCCGCTCTCGGCGGAGCATTTGAGGGCCAACAGTTCGAACGAGCCGCGCGCGGTGCTTTGCTCACTCGGCCCCGTCAAGCATTTGAACCGCCTCGCCGAAGAGCAGCAACTGCGTTTCGCCACCGATGGCATCACCATTATCTACGGCGACAATGGAAGCGGAAAGAGCGGCTATTGCCGGATCGCGAAGAAGCTTTGCCGTAGTCTGACGGCGGATGATCTTCTTGGCAACGTGTTCGAGATCGGCACCAAACCGCCAGCCGAAGTGCTTGTCCGGTTTCTCGAAGAGGGTGCTACGGAACCGACCCCCATAACCTGGAAGGACGGAACGCTGCCCCCCGCGTCAATTGCACGGATCTCCGTTTTCGACTCCGCGAACGCTCGCCTCTACGTCGATAAGCAAAACCGTATCGGTTTTCTGCCCGCAGCCATCGCGCTTCTCGAAAGCCATGGACGTCACCGCACCGAGCTCGAAGCCGACTTCCGGGAAGAAATCAAAGCGATCGAAAAGAACCTAAAGACACCATTGCCGAGTGGGTACACAGCTGCCGGCGCGGTCGTAAAGCTGCTGGCTCGTCTCGAAATCAAGTCAAAGGACGTGATGCCTTCCGCAGCCGAAATCAAAAACCTCGCTGCCCTCTCAGAGCAGGACATGGCTGATCTCGCTGGCCTCGAACAGGCTCTGGCAAGCGACCCTTCAACGATGGCGACAAAGCGTCGGCGTGCCAAGGCGGCCTTGGAAAAACTGCTGACTGCATCTGAACAGATCGACGCGGCTCTCTCAGCGGCGGCCCTCGAGATTTATCGCAATCTATATGCAACAGCCGATTCTACAGCGCAGGCTGCACAACTTGCCGCCTCAGGAGCGTTCGCGACTATGCCGTTGAGCGGCGTTGGGCTTTCTCCCTGGCGGTATATGTTCGACCATGCACGAGCCTATTTAGCGAGCGTCACTGGCATCGATCATCAGCACTTGCCAGATCAGGAAGGCGATCGTTGCATGCTCTGCCAGGAGCCGATGACGGCGGACGCCGCGGGGCGGATCCAATCCTTCAATGACTTCGTAACGGGCGCCGCAAATAAGGCGGCGCAAGTCGCATCTATTGCCCATGAAGAGGCCCTGCGCCAAATCAAAGGACTCACCATTGCGACCGGGGAGGCGGTTGAGGCGGCTCTCGGAGAGTTTGGCGATCTGTCCGCCGCACGCAAGGCGATGGTGGCCCTGATCTCGGCATATTATGTCGAGGCAGGTAAAAGGCGTGATGCAATTGTCGTTGCGGCTGCGCTGTCCGAGTACGCTGCGTTCCCGCAACTTGCGGCGCCAGTTGCATCGAAACTCCGAACGGAGGCGGAGGCGCTAGAGGCCGAAGCGCTGACGGACGACAAGGCAGCGGCCGACGACGGGAACCGCGCTACCGATCGAGCTCGTCGCGATACACTCAAGGATCGGAAAAAACTGGGCGACGATCTCACCATCGTTCTCGCGCGCTTGGCGAATCTCGAAGAGCGGCGCAAGCTTCTCTCATGCTGCGATGCTGTCGAAACAGGCTCGGTGTCACGGCAGATGACGTCGCTTCGACGAAGCCTCGTCATGCAGGATCTCGAAAAGCGCGTCGTCGCCGAGATTGAGACTCTGGCGTTAACGCACATCCCGTTCGCAGTTAATGATCGTAGTCAAGATGGGCAGAGCTATTTCGAGGTCGGGCTCAACGCGGCAAAAGCGATCTCAAACAGCAAGGTCTTAAGCGAAGGAGAGCAGCGCGCGCTTGCCCTGGCCTGTTTCTTAGCCGAGGTCGGAGGAGACACATCGCGTCAAGGCATGATCATCGACGACCCCGTGTCATCTCTCGACCATGTTCGGATCAGGCGGGTCGCGGCAAGGCTCGTAAAAGAAGCGGCCACAGGACGTCAGATTATTATTTTCACCCATAATCTTCTGTTCTTCAACGAGGTGGTTGACGCAGCTGCGCAGGCCAATCCGCCGATTCCCCTTGTTCGAAACTACATCAACAAGTCCGAATCTGCCGGTTTTGGCTTGATTAGCGAAACTGACGAGCCGTGGATCGCACAGTCTGTCACGAAGCGCATCGAGACTCTCAAGACGCGCCTGAAGAGCTTCGACGGCGCCACTGATTTCACCACCGATGCTTGGCGAAGGTCAGCGAAGGATTTCTACAGCGATCTTCGGGAAACCTGGGAGAGGCTCGTTGAAGAAATCCTGCTCGGTAAAGTCGTCGAGCGATTTAACAGCGATGTCAAGACACAGAGCCTGAAGGGTGTGGTGGTCGAGGACGAAGACCACAAGCGAATCTATTGGGCCATGAAGCGAGTTTCGGAGCGTTCTGGACATGACATGGCGTCCGCCAAGGCCATTCCAGTTCCAACACCAAACGATATGAAGAGCGATCTTGATGGAATTGACCAATATCGTATCGACACCACCAAACGAAAAAAGGATGCCGAAAAGCGCCGGATTGAATTCGAACAGCCTCCCAAGGCGACTGTACTCTAGCCTAATGACTATTGTCGTGTATTACTGGCCCTCACTGGCTTCATCCTGCTGCGCATGCCGGTGTCCGCCTGCCGCGGGCGAAGCCGACGTGACGAGGAAGTATCGCGAGGGCGCCAAGCCATCAATGGCTGTGCGCTCGCTCTTCATCTTGGATTTCAGCGCCGAGAAGCCTGACCGCTGGTAGTGCTTCGCCTGCACAATGTCGCCGCCGGCAAGGGCATGTCGACCATCCATCGCGTCGTCCGGTCCCTCGGGAAAGGCCTCGAAACGCTTGTCGATCTCGCGACCTACGAGGTCGCGGGCCAAATCCTCAAACTCGTTATGGGACAAACTCGAGAAATCATAAGCCATGCGCCCAGATTGAGTGCCCATTTGGTGGGCAGACAAGCAACCGGGGGCACAATTGCGTCGTGCCTCTCCATTACCAACAAAAAGATAAACGCGCTTTCCAGGCGATGCGGTCGGATGATCGTTTCGCGCTTGGCAAAAGCGAACGGATTAGTCTATGGCTCTCGGCGGGGGGGCGAGTTATGCGACGGGTGCGAATCCTTCAAGTAGGCGATATTCACTATCCGGATTGGCATCCTTCCTCTAGCAACATCGATGCCAAGGATAGCAAGTTCGCTCCGAAAATAACGCAGAAGCTACGCGCGTCTTCGCTGCGTGCCGTCTTGACGAAGCTTCGGCGGCTGACGACTTCGAAGCCCTTGGATTCGATCGCCTTCATGGGGGATTTCACGAGCCGTGGCGACAAGACTTTCATTGCTTCGGCATTCCAGCATTTCACGTTGCTCTGCCGCGCACAGGGGCGCAGTTCAAAGGCGCTTCCGTTGATATTCGTACCGGGAAATCACGATGTGAACCGTGATGACGCGCGCGAACTTGGACCGACTGAGAAATTCAGCGAAATGGCGAGTTTAGCCGCCCGCTTGGGTTGGCAGACCGTTCCCGTGGACCAACCCGTGCACTTCAGACTTCCGACAGGATCCGCAGGCGCAAACTTCATCCTCGTCAACACAGCGATAGGCAGTTGGGAGCTTCAGAACCTTCCCGCGTTCCTTCGTGATCGTCTCGAGGCACTCGGTCCTTCTACAGAACCTGTAGATCTCGGCTCGCCGGACACCTCGGGACATTCGCCCGCGACACCTCCCAGCGATCCAGACAAGGAGGCGTCCGACGACGAGTATTACGGTCAGATGGACACGCCATACATCTCGCGTGAGATGCTTGCAGGCCTACAGGAATTGCTCCAGCAGCCCGACATGCGTTACGGCATCATGATCGGCCATCACAATCTGCTGCCACAAAAGACTCCGCGCATTACGCCATACGCGGAGATGCTCAACAGCGGATTTGTCAGAACTCAGCTGCTGCAGGGCAACAAGCCTATCGTCTACCTGCATGGACACATACATGCCGATCCGGTCGAGATCGTCAACGATCCAAGGTTTCCGGACGGCAAATTGATCTGCATCTCAGCACCAGAGATACAGTCAGGTTTCAATGAGCTCGTCTTCTTCACGACCGATCAGGGAGAGCTCGTCGGCATCCGACTTATACCCTACCGCACCAATGTCGCCGACGGGACGGTCATGGAAGGCGAACATTGCTTCATCTCGACTATGTCCAACGGCAAGGCCTTTCTGAACAACGACACGTTTGACCTGATGCGCCGACTGCGCGACCATGCCACCAGGCGCGGGAATGGGTTACTCTTCTGGGACGAGATCACTGAGATTGCCGCCTCCGCCGAGCTCGGGCTAGATTTGGAAGACTCTCTTCTGATGCTCCAAGCGGCGCGCTTCGTCGAGATAGACGGCCTCACGAAGGCAAACTCGGCTTGGCGCATTAAGGTAAGGGACGAATAGAGATGGAGAATCCGTTCGGCCCCAACAGGATCGAGTACGAAAGTCGCCCGATACTGTGGTTCAGTCAGAAGTCGGCCTTGATTTCTGCCGCCGCCAAGCCGGTCTTCGTCGCAGGGACGAGAGGCAGCGGCAAGACCAGTATTCTTCGCTCGCTTTCCACAGTTCATATCCTCGAAGACAAAAGTCTCGCGGACCAAGTCGGCAAGCTCGGCTGGTATGGCGTCTTCTTCCAGCTCAATGAGACATTTTCGCCCCTAATCGACAACGCGGTTCTGAACCTCATTCCGGAGCGGATACGCTTCGACACGGCCGCCGTGATCCCGCGGCAATTCGTAATCTTCTCTCACTATCTGGAGCTGAAGATAGTCGAACGCCTGCTCGAGAGCATCAGCCAGCTCAGACGCGACAGCCACTTGAAATACCGGGCCTCTGAAGATAGGGACGTCGCCTTGGCACTGCATCGCGAAGTGCTGCACTTCATACCCCAACCTGCCCGTCTCGACTTCTTCAGCATAGATGAGCTGCGGGGTGGGATAACCCGGTACGTCGACGAATGCTTCAACGCGTTCTTCTTTGCCGCCGATGAGGGAGCGACCGGCTTCAGAGCGACAGACCCTGGCGCGATCATTAACAAGGTCGCGACCGCGATCACCCCACTTTTAAATGGCCCATCTTTCGCCGGTGACAGGGCGCCCTTCTTCAAGATCCTGATTGACGACTGTGAGGCACTGACACCGCTCCAACAGCAGTTCCTGAACACCTTGGTGAGGAAGACGCGCGGCAATGTGAAATGGGTCCTCGCCTACATCGGCGGCCTTTACGACACGATCCGGACGATCATACCCGGCCAGTCGCTCTCGAATGCTGACCGGGACGTCGAGAATCTTGATTCAGTCGATCCGAGGGAGTTCGCCACGCTGTGCGAGAACGTGTCGTCGCTTCGGCTCTACTATGCGCTTCCTGACCATCTGCGGAGTGATCTCAAGCGCAACGATGCGCTCAGCGCGTTTTCGCTCAAAAACCGGCTGGGGCGGCTTTCCGTCAATGACATCATCGAGCGGGTTATCATATCGGGTCATTCCGAGGGCAGAGAAGAGCTTGTGGCACTCGCTGATGCAGCACGTGAATTCCTCTCCGTGAATTTGAGGACGGCGGATCAGCAGCAATTCCTTCTTGATCGAAAAGCGCGCCCTTATGCCGAAGGGCTGGCGCTCGCGCTCATGAACCCGGAAATCAAGCGCCGGCCCATGAGCAAGGCGGATGCTTCAAATCTGAAGAGGTCGATCGCCCGGAAACAGGGATGGGCTTTTCTGAAAGCGTGCCAGATGCTGCGTCTGCATGACTACCCGTACGTAGGGCACCAGATCATCACATCATTGAGCGACGTCTGTATACGCGATTTCCTTGATATAATGGGAGAGATCTTCCGCCGCAGTGTTCCGAGTTCCAGTGATCCACGAAAACTGGTGGAATTCATCAACTCGGATTTACAGATTCATCTCGAACAGCAGAGACAGGCTGTGAACGCCGCCTCTCAACGGAAGCTTGATGGACTTCAGGCGCTTTCACATCCGTACGAAGAAGAGAGCGTGCGCATGGTGCGGGCGTTGGGTTACCTGACCGCTCGCCTCCAGACAGAGTTTGCCGAAGAAAATGCTCTAGGAACGACAGAGAGAGGCATTTTCAGGGTTGATCTAAAGGAAATGCGCTCGCTGGTGAACCGACTGGAGCAACCCAGCGGAAAACTGGACGAGGTCCTGCGTCGGGCGGAAAGGGATGGGTTTATCCGGGAGGTCTCCGCCGCCGGCAACTTTGAGGTGGACCGCGCCGACCCCGCATCGAAGGAGATGCTGATCAGATTGCATCGGCGATTTGCACCTTACTTCGGGTTCTCCTATCGCGGCCCGTACGAAATCAACACAATCCCTGCGGCGCAGATGGTCGACCTGCTTTTTACCAGGCATCGGCTCCCAGAAGACTGGGCCGACTCGGTGTTTAAGGAGCTCGTCGCGCGGCCCGCACTCAAGACCGAATTCCAGCACTCGCTTTTCGAGAGCGATCTCGAATGACCGCTTCAACTGTCGAGTATCGAGTCTTCGGCCATCTGGCCGTCACTGAGAAGGCGAGAGATGCAGGTACCTGCGAAACGATGGAGGCAGATATCGCGATCGTCGCGCTTGGATGGGAAACGCGTTTCGCCGCGTTCGAAAACCATCTTGACCTGAAGGTCGGCAAAATCGTGGTTCTGGACTTTGCTCTGAAGGAAGCGAACGTCCCAGCCGTCGAAGAAAACCGGCGAAAGCTCATCGCTATGGGTACCCGATGGGGCGTCGAAGTGACTGCGATCACCCTCGAGCCTTCCATCGAGTATCAGAAGAACATCAATCTCCTCGATCACCTGCTCACTCAGATGGCCGCTTCATGTGGCTCATACGAAGGAAGCCTGCGGAAGGTTTTCGTCGAGTGCTCGACGATGCCGCGAATCTACATCCAATGGCTGATTGCGGTGGCATTCAAGAAAATGTCGATTCAGTCTCTCGAATTCGGGTACGCCGAAGGTATCTACGGGAACGCGATCGGCAAAGAGGATTTTTCCAGCGGCTTGGACCGATACGTCACCGTCCCTCATCTTCAAGGCAGCGGAGGAATGGGCGAAGAGAAAGTCCTGCTCGTGGGGATCGGAGGAGATGCCGACGTATTCTACGGATTGATCGATATCGTCAGTCCGGAACGGATCTCGCTCCTCGTCCCAAGAAGCGAGAAGAATGCGCATATCGATGCTTTGCTCGATCAACAGGTGGCCAAGGTACGTGAAACCCACCGGCTCGAAGATGGCGAAGTTCGCGACATCCAGGCTTTCGGGCTGATGGCCCACCTCGATGCTTTCGAGACGTATCTCGACGGGTTCGGCTCGCGTGCGGTGGTGAACGTTTTTGTCAGCGGCCCGAAGGTTCAGGCCATCGCTGCTGCCGTGCTCGCCTGCTCCGACAGCCGCGTCCATCTCAAGGCACGAATTCCCACCTCCTATGCCCATCGTGAAGTCTCAGCGAATGGGCGGTATCATATCTATAGGCTGATTGACCTGACATCCCCTGCCTGCAGCCTTCCCGGGACGTTCTGACACGATCTTGCATTCGAGTAGCATCATGGTCCCAGTAGCCGTTCCGCCAAGCCTTCAGCGCATGTTCGTGTCGCCCGATCCGGTCGATGGGGGACTAATTCCCACTTAGAAGCTGCTCTACATCAGATCAGGGGAAATGCAGACTGGCAGAATTCCATAATTAGCGACTCAAAACATATACTCAGGCGAGACTGTTTAGCATAGAAATAGTGAGCGCTCTCCAATATGTTAGGCTCTGTCGCAGTAGCGCAACAAGCTCAGTCTTTGGATGGGTGGTATGAGGATGAGACGACTGAATGTGTACAGGCTCAGTCATTTTATCGAGGCTCTCGTTTTTGTCGTAAGCGCGTTCGGTGCGACGTGGCTTACCAGCTTTGTGAACGCGCCATGGTGGGCATATGTGATTATAGCGGCCATCACTATGGGCATGTTCGTAGCCGTGCGTCGGGTCCTTTCTGAGCCGCAACGTATGGGACTCTTGGCACACAACTCGGCAGCGACCTCTGCGTGAACCCAGGCGCCTTGAAAATGTCCCCGATGCGTCCGGATTTTTGGCGGTGATCTTCAATCAAATGCGATGAGCTGCAATTTCTGGCGACGGCCACGCTAAGGGCGGGCCTCCAGCACCATGTTGAACGGTGTCTCCGCGGCGCGACGCAATCGCTTGAAGCCGCCGCCGGTCACAACCTTGCGCAGCCTCGCCTCACCGGCCTGGGCTCCAAGCGCGAGCCCGACTTCCTGCGACACGGATGCGGGCGTGCACACGAAAGTGGAAGCGGCATAGTAAACGCGGCCGACGGGATTGAGGTTCGCCGCCAGATGATCATGCGCGAACGGCTCGACGATCATCCACGTGCCGTCCGGCTTGAGCGATCCGTGGACATGGGTGGCGGCGCCCGTCGGGTCGCCCATGTCGTGAAGGCAATCGAAGAATGTGACGAGGTCATACGTTCCGGGATAGCTCTTGGCGGCCGCCACGTCGAACCGCGTGTTAACGCCGACGCCGGCTACCTCGGCCGCCTTGCGGGCGCGCTCAATCGAGGGGGCATGATAGTCGAAGCCGACGAAGCGCGAATTGGGGAAGGCCTGTGCCATGAGCACGGTCGATGCACCATGACCGCATCCAACATCCGCGACGTCCACGCCGCGTTCGAGCTTCTCGACGACGCCCTCCAAGGCCGGCAGCCAGGAGTCGATCAGATTGGCATTGTAGCCTGGACGGAAGAACCGTTCCGTACCGCGAAACAGACACGCGCTATGATCGTGCCACCCGACGCCCTTGCCGGACTGGAATGCCTGCCTCACCTTTTCTTCATCGAGCCACAGCGCGGACAGGAACTCGAATGCGCCTGCCATGAAGGCCGGGCTGTCTTCATCAGCGAACACCAGCTCTTGCTCGGCGTTGAGATAGAATTTGTCGCTCGCTTCATCGTAGTCGACGTAACCCGCCGCCGCCTGCCCGGAAAGCCATTCCCTTACGAGGCGTTCCTGGGTGCCGGTGCGTGTCGAAAGTTCGGCGGCCGTCATCTTGCCGCCTTCGCGCAATGCCTTAAACAGGCCGAGTCTGTCCCCCAGCAGGACTCCCGCGCCCGTTGCGATCGCACCGAGATCGCCGACCATTTTCCCCAAGAATGCGTCCAACTTTTCCTGATTCGCTTCAGACATCTGAATCTCCCTTTGGGTTCAATCTCTCCAGGCGACGGAGCCGTGCTCGTCATGAGGCGCCTTGAGCATCAGATGCTCGAAGACATGCAGATATCCCCGGCGGCTCATCCGCGCTGCCGATCCTGCACCAGACCATATCGGTGACGAGCGGCGCGGTGGTCGGGAATGACAGCCACCTCCATGCCGTTGAAAAGCAGGAAATCCGTCACTTTGCCCTCGTCGGTAACCGGCGGAGCCGGAGTGGTCGTCACCAGGGCAAGCCCTGTTGCAGCAGGTATCCTTGGGCAGCCTGTCAGAACATCGATGACTCCGGTTGTGGTGCCGGGGCGGGCGATCAGGGGCCAAGTGATTGTTCCGCGGCGGCTGTATGTTGTGGTAAGGTGATCATGCGAACTCTTGTTGGTCGGTCACGTGTTTTGCGGATGACCCGCATGTACTGTGCCAAATGAGAAAACCATTCAAACGCAATCCAGTAGATCTGACTGTATCCGACATTGTCGGAATTTGGACATCGCCGAACGCGAAGCGCTCGGGGCTTGTGACGATACTTGAGCGTGCTGCTTCGGAGGAGGGATGCGCCTCGAACCGGCCGCGAGGCCTTTTTCTGGCAACGGATATTCCGGCCGGGTTAGGCCGCGAGGAAAGCGACGGTGAATAAGAGGTAGAGGACCAACCGTTTTGAGCGGGTAGTTGCCGTGTTGCGCCCCCAGGCAAAGGCCAGCACCACGGAGCAGTATTTCTGGTGGCGATACTACATCGCCTTTAAGTGCCGGTTACCCGTTTTTACCCAGTTGGCCTGGTGCATTCAGAGCGAGGTCGTTGGAAACCGCTTATTGTGGCTATGAGCAAACTCGGGATGGAGGAGTGGACCCAAAAATTGGCAAAATGCCCCAGGGAGGATTACATGGGTCGCTCATTCCCCGTACTCGTTACAGGTGCGCGTCGCTACGCAAACAGCTTGCTTTTGACTTGGCGTTTCTTGCCGTTTCGGCATCGCTCACTAATTCGGCCGCTGCCGACACCGTGAACTGGCGTCAATTCGAAGGGACCAGCATAACTTGGGCCTACGACATCCACCCCTATGCGGATGCTCTCGCTGCGCAACTTTCCGGAGTTCGAGAAGCTGACCCGGCATCAAGGTCACGCCGGAACTCTACCCAGACGATTCTTACTGGAACAAGATGACGATCCAACTGACGACGAAGTCGCCAGCATGGGATGTGTTCGGCACTGGCATTCAGCCCGCGTAGGACCTCGCTCCGAGTGGCGCCTGCTGGACAAATACCTGAGTGATCCGAAGCTTACCGATGCTGGATACGACTACATTCGGACATGATCAAGAAGTGCGCGGCTCCTTCCTTCGCCAATGATAACTGGAACCAGGTCGTGGACGGCATCTCGTCCGGCCGCACCGCGATGACGATCGACTCAAAAATGTTCGGCTTCTGGAACGATGTTGCGGGGAAGCCGGCATCCGGCAAGATCGCCTTCGCTCCGCCGCTGCACGCACCGAGCGCCACGAGCTTGGATTCTGACATCTGGATCTGGGCTCTCGCCATGAACGCGGCTTCCGAAAAGAAGGGCACGGCCTGGCTGTTCATCCCGTGGGCCACCTCCAAGCAGGTGGCGCTCAAGGGTGCCCTTGCTGGCCAGCTCGTCAATCCGCCGCGCACGTCGACCTGGCAGGACGATACCTAGACTAAGTACGCTTCGCAGCCCGAGTTCAACAACTTCGTTGACAGCTTCAAAAAGATACAGGATCAAGCCGCGCTGGCTTTCACACCGCGTGTCGGCTTCGGCGAAGCCATGAACGCATGGGCCGTGGCGATGCAGAAGATGGCAAACGGCGATGACGTCGAGACGACGTTGAGGGCGCTTGCCGAAGAAATCCGCACTGGCCTCTGATCAAAAGGAACAGGGCAGTACTATTGCACTGCCCTGTTCCCGCCAACGGCGGAGATCACGCCGTGTCACCCCAAGCACTTAAACCCAGCGCTGCTTCGCCCGGCCGCGCCGACGATTTTTCTTGGCCGCCAAGGCGGCAGCCTGCGGCCGGGGCCACAACCGAAACGACCACGGCGATCAGTCCGTAAGCTGCCCGGGGCAGCGGAAGGGCGGAAAGCGCCTTCAGGTGGCCGCACAAGTAGGGTCTCGAGACGGACTCAGCGCGGCAGCACGCTCGATCCCATCAGCGCCTCATCGATGGCGCGCGCCGCCTGGCGGCCCTCGCGGATCGCCCAGACGACCAGCGACTGGCCGCGCCGCACGTCGCCCGCCGCATAGAGCTTTTCGACGCTGGTCCTGTAGTCCCGGTCATTGGCCTCGACATTCTTCGAGCGGCGGCTGTCAATGGCGATCTTCATCTGGCCGGCCAGTTCCGACACCGGCCCGCGAGCGGCTGGCCCGGCAAAGCCGATGGCGATGAACGCGAGATCGGCACGAATGACGAATTCGCTGCCGGCGATCGGCTTGCGCTTTTCGTCGACCTCGCAGCATTTGACCCCGGTCAGCTGGCCGTCTTCGCCGATGAACTCGAGCGTCGCCACCTGAAACT
>NZ_RZSG01000369.1:0-5781 GCF_003997725.1 Mesorhizobium sp. M4A.F.Ca.ET.050.02.1.1 | reverse complement strand
AAATTTACTCAACGTCAGCTCCTCGCGGAGGCCGGCATTCCAATACCTGCTTATCGCTTAGCAGCGAATGCAGCGGAGGTTGAAATCTCTGCCGCCGAGATCGGCCTGCCGGTGATTCTGAAGCCAGTCATAGGCAGCGGCAGCATCGGTGTGCGATTATGCAGCACCGTCGATGAGTTAGCCGAACATACCACCTACCTATTGGGTGGGAAGCATATTTGGCGATCTTCACCGAGGATACTTGTTGAAGAATACGCGAATGGTCCAGACTACGGCGCTTACGCAATGGGAAATGAAATCGTTGGGATAGAGGCTGCTGTATATGGCGGCCAGCCGCATTTCGTCTGTAGTGAAGGAACCTTCCCAGCCCCGCTCATTGATGACGAGTACAAACTTATGGCCGATGTTTCGCTGAGTTGCTTGCGATCTCTCGGCCTTGGCTGGGGGCCAACCAGTATCCAATTCCGATGGACGACACGTGGTCCAGTCGTTATTGAAGTCAACCCGCGGCTTGGTGGTGGTCCTCAACCGGTTCATCTGGCTTACGGAGTCGACCTCGTCACCGAACACATCAAGCTTGTCATCGGTCGCGAATGTAACCTGCGCAAAAGCCATTCACATATCGCGGCCTGGCGCTCATTGTTTCCTGATCGCGATGGCATCCTCGATTGGATCCATGGCGGCAGTCAGGCTGCTGCTGTACCGGGTGTCGCCGAAGTCAAATTTTATGTTGAGCCCAAGACGCCGATCATCAGGAAGGGCGATTACCGAGACTCCATGGGGTACATTATCGCCGTTTCATCCAACCGTTCTCGGACAAAGTCGATACTCCAGCAAGCCATCGACCTAATCGACTGGTCGATCACACCATTTCCGACTGAACAGGAACAATAATCGGTTCCTCGTCTCTCCGCACCAGCGCAGATGTCCCAGCCAAAGAGTGATCGTTGCCGAACATTGGTGCGATTGAGAGCACGAAAGAGATGCGGAGCCATAGCTATACTTTGCGATCCGTGGCGAATCGCGATCGGTTGATTTTTGCTGATTCACAGAAGCCTCGTGCTTTGCTTTCCGCGACACGATCGTGAGTGGCGACTGATTACCTGCGCTCCAAAGGGGCTTTGCGCGAGCTAGGCTTCGCTTGATCAGGCGGCCGCCACCTGCTGAACAAGTCTCTCGGAGACATCTTGCAGCCAGATGACGTCGATATGGAAACTGCATTTGACCATGGCCGCTGGGCGTTCAATCGTCTGACTTCTCTAGCCGCGAGTTGAACAACAAGCACAGGACGATCAAGCCTCAGCGACCGGATTGTGCTGGCCAGTCTTAGCGGAGGCTGTGTCATTGTTGCGCGAATGCAAACCTCAAAAATCAATGGAGTAGACTCATGACGATCCCAAAGGGTGTACAGGCATTTCCACGCACTGAATACCTGCGCCGGCTGTCCGCCGTGAAGGCTGAAATGGAGGGACGCGACGTGGACGTACTGCTCGTTTTGGACGCTTCCAATATCACTTATCTTTCAGGCTATACCACGCCGTCCGGATATGTTCCTCAGGCGCTTGTGATTGACGGGGTGGCTGAGGAGCCGACATTCATCCTTCGTCGTTGCGATGCGCCGGCGGCCATGTACGAATGTTTCATGGAACAGGATAAGATCATCGGCTACCCGGAAGCGCTCATTGGCAATCTAGCCAACGACGGATACGATGCCGTCATCGACTTCCTGAATGAAGCTGGTCTCGCGAAACGGGGGCTGGGTATCGAGATGTCGAGCCTGCCTGCAGCGACATCGGAAAAGTTCAAGTCACGGCTGCCTGAGGCTCGCGTTGTAGACTGCACCAAGCTTGTCAGCTGGCTCCGCCTAGTCAAATCCGATCTCGAAATAGAAGTCATGCGGGAAGCCGCCGCCATTTCCGACGCCGCGATGAAGCGCGCCAGCGAAGTCATACGTGCCGGTGTAGCGGAAGCCGACGCGGCGGCAGAGATCGCGGCGGCGTTAATCCGGGGAGCGAATGGAAAGCCGGGAACGGCGCTGAAGGCCTTCTATCTCTGCGCCTCGCCTCGGATAGGTACCTGTCACATTCCGTGGACGGGGGACGTGTTCCGCGACGGGTCCCAGATCAATCTCGAACTCGGCGGCACTCGCCATGGATATTCCGCGGGCCTCATGCGTACTTTCTCGATCGGCGCCCCGTCCGAACGCCTGCGCCGCATTCATGAGGCCCAGGTCGAAGGCCTTGAGGCGGCACTCGCCGCAGTCCGGCCGGGATCAACGTGCAGCGAAGTGGCCAACGCGTTCTACAAGACGCTCCGCAAACACGGTTTCGAAAAGGAAACGCGCTGCGGCTACGCGCACGGCATTGGCTGGCTCGAACCGACTGCAAGCCTCCGGGATGGCGACACGACTGAGCTGAAGCCGAACATGACCTTTCATTTGATGCTGGGCAACTGGATTGAGGACGACTTCGGTTACGTGATCAGCGAGACATTCCGGGTCGCCGGCACCGGCGCTGAGGTAATCACAAACACGCCGCGGAAGATCTTCGAAATCTGAACGGGCAATCGTGTCCGGTCGCCTATCTATTCGATCGTGTTGATGTCAGGCGCTTCTAAGTTGTCCGAATCGCCGGCGTTTTGATGTCCTCCGGAGGGTCTTGCTTCTCTCCGGATTGGCTCTTGGGATTAGAAGAATGGCGGAAAGATCTGTTCGGCGTCTGATTCAATGATGCGATCAGCACGTGGACCGTAGCGAACTCCCTCCGAAGGACTTCTGTCCGCCAGTTGGCGGATTTGAGGTGACACTAGTTGCGATGGCTTCTGGAGCGATTGCGGTCAAGCTTGTTAGTGCTTCATGTCCTATTCGATTGTTCGATCGGTTGGCGACCATCTCCTCGTCCTGACTTGGCTTCGGCTGTGCCGCGGGGGACTGGCCGGTCGTGTTGGCCGGCAGGTCATCGCGTGCGCGACGTGGCTTTGATGGAGCTACGAGCCCGATGGCTGCGATCGCGGCTGGTCTCGCGGCGCACCGCGACGATTTCCAGATCCGTGCCTTCCTCATCGAACAGGCGCATGGCTTGGCCTCGTGCCACGGCAATACAGTACCGGAGGGAAGCCGACTGTCCGCCGCATCTCAAAACCAGGAAGCCGCTTATCTGCGAATTCTGTTAATCCAGGCGGCCAGCTTCGGCGCATGGCTGCAGAATGCCGCGCCGCGGCTTCATCGCAGCAAGCTCGCCACGGCACTGGCTATCGCTGAAGCGCCAAAGTCCCGACAGCGATCGAAGGCTTCGCTGTGCCGATCGCCGCGACCAGGAGATCATCGGCGCGACGCCGGCACGCTCATCAGGCGACGGCAGTTCGCCTCGTTCTGGCTGATCTCCTCGATCTCCTGGCTGACCGTTTCGATGAGCTCGTCGAGCCACAGCCAGTCCTCGTAGAGTCCAACGATCGGATCGCTCATGCGCGGCGATATCTCGTCGGCACGGTTCTCCAGGATTGCGAACTGCGAGTTGCGAAGTGCTCTCGCGCCGGGCAGCACGGCAATACCGTGCTGCGCAATGGCTGGACATTCGGCAGCACCGAAACGAGGTGACGGCCATCTAAACCGCCACCCCCCAGTGCGCGAGAAGCATGGAGCGAATATGAACGCACCCGGAATCTGTTTGACCCAAATGGTTGCCTGGCAACCTATCCGCTAATGAGATTAACGGTGCGTGCGAATTCCCCATCAAGGCCATGACACGCGAGCCGACCAAAAGGGCCGGATACATATGAGCGACTTCCGCTATCCTCCACGCCTCACTTGCGATCAGCAGCCGGTCCATACAATTGGGTCAGGTGGCCGCAAGCATGGTGTCTTGCCGTTTCCAGCGAAGTTCGGTGGCGTCCAGCCACGTGCGAGGCATGATCACCGCCAGTCTTCTGGCAAGCGCGACAATGGCTTTTTGCGTCCCTCGCCGATTGGCGACGTTCTTCGCCCCGGCCTTAAACCACGACCAATTTGCCAACGCGTCAGCGGGACTGGGCGGCCTCGAAGGCAACGACCTCTTCATGCCTAGGCCCGCAGGGGGACATGCATTCAACGCGCTCCCTTTCTCCCTGCTGAAATTACCCGGTCATGGCCGACTTCATTATCTCCGGAGGGACAACCCCGGTCGCCTACGAAACAAGATCGATCACGACCAAACAATTGCCCTAGCCACCTGACGGCGATCATCGATGCTGTGATTTGCGACAATGACGCTGCTTCCCGGACCCTTTTTCGATCGCAGCCTGATTATGCTCGATGTCGGAGGGAAATCCTAGCTTCCGCCGCCCCGTGACTAGTGCCATCGCCGAGGCCGCGGTCCACGCTGTCATGGATGATCTGGTCAGAGAGGGCCTCACGATCTTAATTCGGTGGGCCGGGCCGACGCGCGAGGACGCAGACATCCAAGGGTCAGTTCCGTAACCGACTTGCCCCACGGCGACCTAGCATGTGCTGGCCGGGACCGACCTCTGTGCTGAAAAGCGAGCCTCGGGTCCATCTCGTTACTAGATGTCGATGATACACAAAAGGCATTTGACGAAATCGTGCTGCGGAATGATGCTCGCTTAAATAAGGCACTAGGACAGAAAAAGCTGGGAACTAATAGATGTACAGCGTCGACACTTTCCGACATCTCCAGGAAGAAGCCACGCAATGGCGCCGCTACCTGCACCAGAATCCGGAACTGGGATACGAGGTGCACAATACGGCGAAGTTCGTTGCTGAGAAGCTGGCCTCCTTCGGTATCAATCACATCGAGACGGGCATCGCCGAGACCGGCGTGGTTGCCCTGATCCAGGGTGAGGGCGGGGAGGGGCCGACGATCGGACTGCGCGCCGATATGGATGCCCTGCCGATCCTGGAAGCGTCGAACAAGGCCTGGTCCTCGCGGATACCCGGCAAGATGCACGCGTGCGGCCATGACGGCCACACCGCGATGCTATTGGCGGCTGCAAAACACCTCGCCGCGACGCGCAACTTCAAAGGCTCAGCGGCTTTGATCTTCCAGCCCGCCGAGGAAGATGGACGAGGTGCTTTGAAGATGGTCCAGGAAGGAATCATGGAGCGCTTCAACATCTCCCAGGTCTACGGCCTGCACAACTCACCCGGCACTGACATTGGCCAGTTCGCCATCCGGGAGGGCGGTATGATGGCGGCGCTTGACGAGTTTGACATCATCGTCAAGGGGAGGGGCGGGCATGCAGCTTCGCCCCACAGGACTGTCGACCCTGTGGTCACCGCCGCACAAATCATCGTTGCCCTCCAGACCGTGGTGTCCCGCAACACCGACCCCACTGACGCCCTCGTCGTTTCTGTCACGAAGTTCACGGCGAGCCAAGCCTACAACGTCATCGCGGACCAGGTCGAAATGGGTGGGACTGTCAGGAGTCTGACCTCCGCCGTGCGCGATCTGGCGCAGCGGCAGATCAGGTTATGCGCCGAGGGCGTGGCCCACGGGATGGGCGCGGAAATTGAGTTCAGGCATCGGCGGCTCGAACCCCTTACATTCAATCACACGGCCGGAACACATTTCGCGATCACCGCAGCCCGCGGCCTCGTGGGCCATGACGCCGTAAACGACAACGTCAAGCCTTCGATGGGATCCGAAGACTTTGCCTACATGCTGGAAGCGCGGCCGGGCGCGATCATCCTCTTGGGGAACGGCTCGACGCCGGGCTTGCACAATCCCGCTTACGATTTCGACGACGAGGCGATCCCGTATGGCGTGGGCTATTGGGTAACCCTCGTCG
>NZ_RZSG01000368.1:0-5818 GCF_003997725.1 Mesorhizobium sp. M4A.F.Ca.ET.050.02.1.1 | reverse complement strand
GCAACGAACCGTGGAATTCATGACGCGAAACTCCCCCGTCGCTTTTCGCGACGGGGGAGTTTCGCGTCATGAATTCCACGATTCGTTGCCTTGCTCTTGCCGCCGTCGTCACCGTCGGAGCGGGCGCCGCCTACGCGCTTGCCGATGGCATGGTGGCCGCGTTCGAGAAGATCAAGGCCGGCTATTGACGACGGCAGCTGACAGAACCGGAGTCGTCATCGTCGGGGCCGGCTTCACCGGCCTGACGGCCGCGCTCGAGCTGAAGAAGGCCGGCATCGATTTCCTCGTGCTGGAAGCGCGCGACCGGGTCGGCGGGCGGGTGGAGGCGACGCGGAACGGGCTCGGCGAGCTGATCGACCGTGGCGGCCAGTTCCTGTGCGAGGACATGCCAGAGCTGATGGCGCTGGCTAAGGCGCGCGGCAAGACATTCGTCGAGACCTATGTCTATGGCGATTTCATCACCCATCCGTCGATGTCGGCCGGCCAGGCGGAGCGGACCTATGTGACCGCGATGGCGATCCGCGAACGCATGAACCGAATCGAGCCGGACGATCCCGCGATCGCTGGGCTGACCGTCGCCGGCTGGCTGCAACGCCAGGAGGATCCGGCCGATGCCAAGGCGGCCTTCCGTTCGATGATCGAGGGCCTGTGGTGCCTGGCGCTGGACAAGCTGCTGCTCTGGTATCTGATCGACAATGATCGCCGCATCACCAACGAAGTGCCGGAGCTGCAGTATTTTCTGCGCGAAACCATGCAGTCGCTGGCCGAGGACCTTGCCGGCGACCTCGGCGACCGGCTGCGGCTGAACGAAGCGGTCATTCGCATCGAGCGCCGACCGTCAGGCGTTCGCGTCGTCTCGGGCAGTGCTGCCATCGAGGCGCGCGAGGCCCTGGTCGCCCTGCCGCCTGCGACGGCCGACAAGCTCGATTTTCAGCCCGCCTTGCCGGCGGCCTTGAAGAAGGCGCTTGGCGTCTGGGAAAGCGGCGCGGTGGTCAAGATACTGATCCGTTACCCCAAGCCGTTCTGGCGCGAACGGGATCTGAGCGGCATGGTGATGTGGCGCGACATGCCGGGCCTGTTTGCATGCGACGCCAGCAAGGATGCCGAGCACGCAGCGCTCGTCGTCTTCATCGGCGGACCGCTGGCGCTGCGCTGCCGCAAGCTGAGCGCCGCGGCGTTGCGCGCCGAAGTCACGGCGAAGCTCGTGGATGCGCTTGGCCCGGAGGCGGCCGATATGCTCGATTTCAGCCACCGCGACTGGACGGATGACCGCTGGAGCGGCGGCGCCTATGGCGATCTCATCGTCGACGCGACGGCACGGGATGCCGAGCGCACGATTCTTGCCGGCGCGCCGCCGGTGCATTTCGCCTCGTCGGAAGTGTCGCCGTCATTTCCCGCCTATGTCGAGGGCGCTATCGTGGCCGGGCGCATCGCCGCCGGAAAGATCCTGACCAGCCTTCAATCCGCCATCGCCACCAGGGCTTCGGGATCGTAGGCGAGGCGGATCGGCGCGCCGACGGGGATGTCGTCGGCGCCGAAATCGTTGGTCTCCGTCACCGAGAGCGGCTTTTCCAGGCCGGGTATCTCGACGATCAGGTGGGTGATCTCGCCGAAATAGTGGCGCTCGACCACCTTGCCGGCGACCTCGAATTTGGCCGTCGCATTGTCCCACAGTACGCGCAGCCGTTCCGGCCGGATGCCGAGCGTCGCCGCGCCGCCATTGCGGACAAAAGCCTTCGGCTTGTCGGTCCTGACGCGGCCGAAACCCAGCGTGTCGAGCACCAGCGAGGCGCCGTTCTCCTCGACGATTTCGGCCTTGACGAAGTTCATGCCGCCGAGGAAATCGGCCACCTGGCGGTTGACGGGGCGCTGATAGATCTCCTTCGGCGAGGCGATCTGCGCGATCTTGCCGCCGAACATCACGGCGATGCGGTCCGACATGGCCAGCGCCTCGTACTGATCATGCGTGACCAGCACGAATGTGATGCCGACCGCCTGCTGCAACCGGCGCAGTTCAACCTGCATCTGCTCGCGCAGCTTCTTGTCCAGCGCCGAGAGCGGCTCGTCGAGCAGCAGCACCTTGGGACGCATGACCAGCGCGCGGGCGAGCGCCACGCGCTGGCGCTGGCCGCCGGAGAGCTCGGTGGCCCCGCGCTTGCCGAGACCGGTCAGCGACACCTGCGCGAGTGCCTCCTCGACGCGGCGCCTTTCCTCGCCCGCTTGCAGCTTCAAGCGCTTCAGCCCGTAGGCGACGTTCTGCTCGACATTGAGATGTGGGAAGATGGCATAGCTTTGGAATACCATGTTGGTCGGACGGCGGTTGGCGGGAATGCCCTCCATCGGCTGGCCGTCGACGGCGATCGAGCCGCTGGTCGGATTGTCGAAGCCGGCGATCATGCGCAAGAGCGTGGTCTTGCCGCAGCCAGATGGGCCGAGCAACGAGAAGAACTCGCCTTCCCGGATGGTCAGCGAAGCATCGTCAAGCGCCTTGAAAGCACCGTAGCTGCGGGTGACATCGCGGATCTCGATCATCGGCCGCTCCGACTGGAGACGATCGGCCTGGCGCGGCCGTTTGGCCTCAATCACATCAGGCATAAAGGCCTCCCTCGGTCTGCGTGCGCCTGGCCGCCCGTCGGCGCAGGATCTCGGCAATGGTCATCAGCAGGAAAGAAGCGAGGAGCAGCAGCGTGCCCAGCGCCAGCACACCCGGCAGCTTGGCCGCGAATCGCAGCTGGCCCCAGATGTAGATCGGCAGCGTCGCCTCGGTGCCGGTCAGGAAGAAGGCGATGATGAACTCGTCGAGCGAGATGGTGAAGCAGACGAGCAGGCTGGAGATGATCGCCGGCATCACCATCGGCAGTGTCACCCGCCGGAAGGTGCCGAAGGCACTCTCGCCGAGATCGGCGGAGGCTTCCTCGAGGCTGCGGTCGAAGCCCTCGAAGCCGGAGGTCAGCACCGTCATCGAATAGGGGATGCAAACCAGCACATGGCCGAGCACGACGGTGAACAGCGACAGGCTGAGGCCGAGCTGCAGCATCACCAAGAGCATCGAAATGGCGACGATGACCTCCGGCAGCACCAGCGGCGCCATGATCAGCCCGTTGATGGCGCGTCGGCCGGGGTAGCGGTAGCGGGTGATCGAGCGGGCGGCCAGGATGCCAAGCACGGTCGACAGGACCGAAGCGGAGACGCCGACGATCAGGCTGTTCCAGGTGGCGTCGATCAGCGCCGGCGTGCGCGGCAGGTCCTCGTACCATTTGAGGGTGACGCCCGAGAGCGGGAATTTCGGTGTCGCCGCGGTGTTGATCGAGAAGATCGGCAGGAAGACGACCGGCAGATAGAGGAAGGCGACATAGAGGAAGGCATAGGCCGATAGCCAGCCGCCTGGGAGCAAGCGTTTGATCGCCATCATCGAGCCAGCCTCTGCGCGGCGCGGATGATCAGCACCGTGGCGCCCGCCATCAGCGTCACGATCACCATGGTGGTAACGGAGAGCGCGGCGCCCAGCGGCCAGTTCGACGCCTTGCCGAACTGCGCCTGGATGGCGTTGGCGATCATGACGCCGTCCTTGCCGCCGACCAGCTTCGGCGTCACATAGTCGCCGACCGTCGGGATCATGACGATGAGCATCGCCGAGATGACCCCCGGCGTCGACAGCGGCAGGGTCACGCGCAGGAAGGAGCGCAGCGGGCCGTCGCCGAGATCCGTCGCAGCCTCGACCAGCGTACGGTCGACTTTTTCCAGCGAAACGAAGATCGGCAGGATGGCGAAGGTCGCCCAGGCATGGGTCAGCGTGATGATGACGGCGCTCGAATTGTAGAGCAGCGCGGTAGAAGGCTCGTCGATGATGCCGAGGCCCATCAGGCCGGAATTCAAGACGCCGTTGTAGCCGAGGATCACCTTCCACGACATGACCCGCAGCAGGTAGCTGGTCCAGAGCGGGATGGTGATGAGGAACAGCCACAGGCTCTTGTGACGGCCGCCGTGGAAGGAAATGAAATAGGCGATCGGGTAGGCGAGGATGACGGTGAGCACGCTGACCGTCAGTGAGATGTAAAGCGAGCGCCAGAGCAGATCGCGATAGATCGGCTCGGTCAGTGCGATGCGGTAATTCTCCAGCGTGAAGGCGTGGTCGATGGTCAGGTAGTTCTGCGTCCAGAAGGAGTGGGCGAAAACCACCAGGATCGGCAGCACCAGCAGGACGAGGGCATAGAGGAAGGTGGGGCTGATCAGGGCAAAGCCCTGGACGGGTTCGGACCGCAGAAGGGCATTTCGTCTGGCCCGCGACATGCGCAGCGGGGGCGAGCCTTCGGCAGCCGCCGTCATTGCAGCGCTCCGGGCGTGATTTCGGTCGCTGGCACGAACAGTTCCGGCATGTGGTTCCCATTGGTCAGCGCCGGCGGCTTGTTCCCTTTTTTGCTCGCGGCGCAACCGAACGGTGCGTTGCTGGTCGCGCCGCTTGCTTGCCGGCTTTCTTTCATCATGAGCGCATCCGCCAATTGAAATCAAGCGCTATTTCTGTAATATTGATTGAACGGACATTCAAAATGAAGTGAAGAAAGACCATTTTTCCGGGGCTTGCCGCTTCATTCTTTGTCCGCCGAAGGATCCACAACCATACGATGCGAGGCTAAGATGGCGGCTGCAAGGGAGATCAGGGCGAGGGAAACCAACCAGCCCGGCGATGACGATGCCGTGGAGCTGGCCAAGCGCCATCTCGTCCAGCCCTGGCCGTATGCCGGCTCGGTCGGCGCCGAGGCGCGCGCGCTGATCGGCGAGGGCGACGGCATCTACATCACCGATGCTTCCGGCAAGCGGCTGATCGACGGGCCGGCCGGCATGTGGTGCCTCAATGTCGGCCACCGCCGCGAGGAACTGGCCAGCGTGATGTACAACCAGGCGATGGCGCTGTCCTACAACACTCCGTGGTACACGATGAACGCGCCCTCGGCGGAGCTCGCCAGGCGCATTTCCGGTCACGCGCCCGCCGATCTCAGCCACACTTTCTTCACCACGGGCGGCTCGTCGGCGGTGGAGACGGCGCTGCGCTTCATGCAGTTCTACAACAATGTGCGGGGACGGCCGGAGAAGAAGCTGATCCTCAGCCGCGGCGGCGCCTATCACGGCTCGACCTATCTGTCGGCCTCGCTCAATGGCCGCCCGCGCGACCGCGACTGGATGGACGGCGCCGACGAGTTGGTGGTCAAGCTCTCCTCGCCCGATCCGTTCCGGCGGCCGAAGGAGATGAGCATCGCTGCCTTCACCGATTTCCTGGTGGATCAGTTCCGCGACACCGTCGCCCGCGTCGGTGCCGACAGGATCGGCGCCTTCGTCGGCGAACCGGTGCAGGCCTCGGGCGGCGTGGTCGTGCCGCCGGAGGGCTATCTGAGGCGCGTCCGCCAGATCTGCCGCGACAACGACATCCTCTATGTCTCGGACGAGGTGGTGACCGGCTTCGGACGTCTCGGCCACGTCTTTGCCTCCGGCGAGGTGTTCGGCATAGACCCGGACATGATCACCTTCGCCAAGGGCGTCACCTCGGGCTATTTCCCGCTCGGCGGCGTCATCATCTCGGGGCGGCTGCTGGAACAACTGCGCCGTTCCAACCATCCCGACGCGCTGTTCGGCCACGGCCTCACCTACACCAGCCATCCGATCGGCTGCGCGGTGGCGCTGAAGAATCTCGACCTGCTGGAAGACGGCGTGCTCGCGCACGCGCGTGAGGTCGCGCCCTATTTCCAGGCGCGGCTGAAGTCGCTGGAGGAATGGCCGCTGGTCGGCGAGGTGCGCGGCATGGGGCTGATGGCTTGCATCGAAT